>CAZMVK010000080.1:0-3401 GCA_964569545.1 uncultured Bdellovibrio sp. | reverse complement strand
TCACCACTGAATAATCTTTTTTCAATTCACTGATCAGCTCTTCAATATGAGCTGTTGAAATCGGATCTAACGCCGAGGTCGGTTCATCAAGCAATAAAACTTCAGGACGAACGGCAATGGCGCGAGCAATACACAAACGCTGCTGTTGACCACCAGACAAACTATAACCGCTTTGTTTCAATTTATAACGAACCTCTTTCCACAAAGCTGCTTTTTTAAGAGCCCACTGAACGCGGTCATTCATTTCACCACGAGATAATTTTTCATACAGCTTGACACCAAATGCTACATTATCAAAAATCGACATCGGAAAAGGTGTTGGCTTTTGAAAAACCATACCCACGCGGGCACGGATACGATTGACGTCTTGTTGCGAAGACAAAATATTTTCATTGTTCAATAAAATTTCACCCGTTGCATGTTGATTAGGATACAGCTCATACATGCGATTCATCGTGCGCAACAAGGTAGATTTACCACAACCTGAAGGCCCGATAAAGGCTACCACTGATTTTTCAGGCACGGTCAAATTAATGGATTTAACAGCCTGATAAGAACCATAATAAAAGTTTAAATTTTTAACTTCTAATTTTATTTTAACATCACCGTTGTGATTGGCATCTGACAAGTTCATGCAGACCTCCGTTTTTTTCTAAGAAAAATTCTGGCGACAATATTTATCAGTAAAACAGTAAGAGTAATTAACAAAGCCCCAACCCAAGCAAGGCTGCGCCAGTCATCATAAGGCGACATCGCAAATTGAAAAATCACCACTGGCAAATTAGACATAGCCTTACTTAAATCCGTGCTCCAAAATTGATTGTTCAATGCCGTAAACAATAAGGGCGCCGTTTCACCACTGATTCGAGCCAAGCCTAACAAAATACCTGTCAAAATTCCCGACTTTGCAGAACGATACACAACCATCACAATCATCTTCCAGCGTGGAGCACCAAGGGCCGCAGCGGCCTCACGCAAACTGACTGGCACCAACCGCAACATGTTCTCTGTTTGACTGCATACAATAGGAATTAAAATAATTGCCAAGGCCAAAGCACCAGCCCATGCAGAAAAATGTCCCAAACGCGCAACCACAACTGCGTAGACAAAAAATCCAATCACCACCGAAGGAGCTGATAATAAAATATCATTTACAAATTTAATAACTGAAATCATTTTGCTTGGCTGAGACTCGGCAAGATATGTTCCCGCTAATATTCCAATGGGTGCACCAATCACAGTCCCCAAGCTCGTCATTACCAAACTGCCAAAAATAGCATTCAACAATCCACCTTTTTCTCCAGGCGGAGGTGTCATTAGCGTAAACACCTGAACAGAAAAACCCTGCCAACCATTCGAAATCAAATTGTATAAAATCGCACCCAGAAAAAACAAACCAAAAGCCATCGCTAAACACGACAATAAAACAATCAGTCGATTTAACATTTTTCTGCGCCAATAAAGAAAATCAAACTTTATCATCTAGGCCTTTTCTTTCTGCGAGCCCAAAAGTAAAAGCTTAGCCAATGATAAAACAATAAATGTAATCACAAACAACAACAAACCAAGCTCAATCAAGGCAGAGGTATACAACTCTCCAACTGCTTCCGTGAACTCATTAGCCAAAGCCGAAGAAATCGTATTGGCTGGCATAAACAATGAGGTCGATAGCTCATGAGCATTTCCAATAACAAATGTTACTGCCATGGTCTCACCCAACGCACGACCAAGACCTAACATAATTCCGCCGATAATTCCGCGACGAGTGTACGGGATCACAACACTCTTTAAAACTTCCCATTGAGTTGCACCCAAGCCATAAGCGGACTCTTTAATCATCTCTGGAACAGTTAAAAAAATATCGCGCATAACTGAAGCGATAAACGGAATGATCATCACCGACAAAATCAAACTGGCTGTCATCAAACCAATACCCATCATGGGTCCATCAAACAACCGGCCAATCACAGGTAAAACTGTTAGATGTTCTTTCAACCAAGGCTGACCATTTTTTGCAAAGTATGGCGCAAATACAAACAAGCCCCACATGCCATAAATAATACTGGGAATGGCCGCTAGCAATTCAATAGCAATACCCAAAGGTGTTCGCAAAAATCGCGGACAGATTTCTGTTAAAAATATCGCAATACCAAAACTGACAGGAACAGCAATCAACAATGCCAGAGCAGAGGTCACAACTGTTCCAAAGATAGGAACAAGAGCTCCAAATTCTTCCGCAACTGGATCCCATTGAGTACTTGTCAAAAAATGAAATCCGAATTTAGTGATTGAAGGCCAAGCCCCCATCATCAAAGTTCCGACCATCAGAATTAAAAGCAACAAAATCAAGATGGCACAAAAAAAAGTGAGACCTTGAAATACAAGGTCTCCAATTGAAGCCGTAGAAAAAATATTTTCAGATTTTTTTGTTTCCAAAGAAATAGCAGGCGAGGGATCTATAATCCCTGCGTGATCGGAGTTCCTTTGGCTGTTTTGATCTGAGCTGTCCATGTTTTTTCAACCAATTTTGTTACAGCAGATGGCAACGGTACGTAATTCAATTCGTTCGCCATGTTCTCACCCTTAAGGTAAGCCCATTTAAAGAATTTTATTGCTTCTTTAGATTGCTCTTCTTTTTCTGCCGTCTTGTGCATCAAAATAAAGGTTGAACCAGCAATTGGCCAGCTTTTTTTGCCATCAGCATTAGTTAAAATTAAATAAAAGTCTGTCGCCTTTGCCCAATCACCACCAGCAGCTGCCGCCTTGAAAGAGGCAACATTAGGCGATACAAATTCACCAGCCTTATTCTTAATTTGTGTGTAATTCATTTTGTTCTGCAAAGCGTAGGCATATTCAACATAACCAATAGAACCTTCAATTTGCTTAACATAAGAAGCAACACCCTCGTTACCTTTGCCGCCAACACCCGCCGGCCAGTTTACAGCAGATCCTTCGCCGACTTTAGTTTTCCACTCGTCACTCACTTTTGATAAGTAATTAGTGAAAATAAAGCTTGTACCCGAACCATCTGAACGGTGGACAACAGTGATTTCTTTTTCTGGTAATTTAATTTTTGCATTGATAGCTGCAATTAACGGATCATTCCATTTTTTAATTACGCCCGAAAATATTTTTGCTGCCAGATCTCCTGTCAATTTCAACTGACCCTCTGCAATGCCTGGCAGATTCACAACCAAAACAACGGCACCGTTGATGATAGGAAACTGAACCAAATTGTCTTTTAACAAATCCTCAGATTTAAGCGGCATGTCTGTAGCGCCGAAATCGACAGTTTTATTTTGAATTTGTTTAATGCCGCCGCCCGAGCCAATCGATTGGTAGTTTACAGAATTGCCAGTTTCTTTTTTGTAGGCATCTGCCCATTTAGAAATAATCGGATA
>CAZMVK010000079.1:9671-15947 GCA_964569545.1 uncultured Bdellovibrio sp. | reverse complement strand
GCCGACGCCGGCAACCACCGCCGAGTGGATATCGGTGAGCGTCGCCGCGGCCTTGCCAATGCTGAACATACTGAGGAGCAGATGGTTGACCTGGGCCTGGACCTGGCAATGGATATTCCCAACCTTCTACGTAAGTATTAGCTGACAAAGAAAAGCTTCCAGAACCTTTTAGCTCTTGAACTTTGCCATCTAAATAAAGATTGGTGTCCATATTCGATCTTTCAATCAAGATACGTGTTCCAACTTTAAAGCGCCCATCCTTTGCTTTAAATTCTAATGGAAAATTAAAATAACTCACTCCATAGCTACCAGAAACTTGCAACTCGCCAGAGTATTTTGCACCCTTGCTTGATTGCGAAACCAACTCACCCTTGTAGCTGATATGCATTTGTTCGTGGCGCATTTTCACATCGCCCTCAAGATTAATTTTTTGATTCCAAGCCTGAGCCACTAAGCCAGACAAAAGAATAATCGCTGTCGTCATTACAGAAAGATAGTTTTTCATTTAAGACCTCCGTTGCCATTAGAATATACAATCATCAGAAAAATGCCTAATCATTTTCTGCATAACCAATATTGATGCGTCAACTGGACCGTCCCTGAGCTTAAAACAGTTAAAAATAGCCATCAGAAGGCTGCAAGCTTAAGATAGGATAAAGATGTGTTAGATTGGTTTATTTTTACTTGAATGATTTTTTAAATTACTGGCAGCAAAATAATGAACTAAAATGTTCAGTAAATTTAAAATTTATCGATTAGCTGCAAATCAATGGGCCGACAAAATTATAAGATTTAATTTGAATTTGTTTTAATTAAAGAATGCTTAGGAGTGACTGTGACAATAGGATTTAACGTAAAAACCATTCTAATCTCTTCTTTGGTCATCGTACAAAGTACTTTTGCCGCCAGCCAAAAATCTTCAGATTTTCAAGTTTATCTCAATGGCGAAAAACCACATTTTGCAACCCCAGTCAGTTCGAAACAAAACATCTTAGCTCACACATCTCGTAATGGTTTTTATTTACTGAATGTCGAGCTACCAATCGAAAACAACAAGAAATTGATCCCCTTAATGAGTGCTGATCTCGTCAGTAAAAATAATAAAAGAGAAACGGCTTCGCAAAACAGTCAAAAAAACAAAGTTAACAATAAAACAAAAAATGCCGTTAAAAAAAATAATGAAACTGGCAGTGAAAAAAGCACTGATAGCAAAATCGAAAACAATTCAGGAAATGATTTAGCAGACAATGTTGAAAATAATGTTCAGCTAAAATCTTATGTTCTTGGCAGCCATCAATTCAAAAAATCCTCAAGCGAGTTAAAAGCCAGTGGTGAGGTCGTTGACATTGTTGTTCCGAATGAGTTGGCAGAAAAAGTTTGGTTTCACATTCCTGCCGAAAATGTTCCTAAAAAAGCCACCTACCTTTTTGAGATCTACACACCAAGAGACCAAAAACCAGGTCTTTACGATTTGGAAATTAAATTTCAAATTGGCGGCAAAAATGAAAATAAAACATTCACATTGCCGTTGTCATTGCAAATTCACGAAGCAGTCATCCCAGATCATTTAGATTTAAAAACCACTTTTGGTTTTTCACCGTCGGCAGTGCTAAAAAAACATTATGGCAAATGGGTTGCAGAAGAACTGCAGCTTTACCAAAAATATTTAGCTATGTCGTCTGAACATCGAATTGATTTGCATAAAATATATTTAGATTTTCCACAGGTTGAAACCAAAGACGGACAAACGGATTCTGATCTTTTACGTCACATAAAAAAACCAACACCCAGTTTCCACGAACAGGTATTAGAAGTTCAATCAGGAGCTCTTTCTTCGTTGAATTACCAATGGAGCACGACAGACTTGCCAGTCCCAGAAAAACAAAAAACCAATCCAACCCCACTGTATTGGAAATCTTTGGCGGCCTCGGCAAAAAAATTAAAGTTAGATAATAACTTTGTTTATTTTGTTGATGAACCACAACCAAAAGATTTACCGAACTTGGTAAAAAAAGTGAAAGAGATCAAACAATGGGCGCCAGATTTAAAATATTTGGTCACCACTCATTATCGCCCGACTCTGGAAGATTCTTTCAATGTTTGGTGTGTGAATATCATTCAATGGGACCGCCCGGGATTTCCGAAACCATCTTTTTACCTAGCAAGACGAGAAGAAAAAAATGAAGATTTCTGGCTTTATGTTGGTTGCAATTCACATGGTTGCAGTGGCCCAGAAGATATTTTAAATCCTGATTTGGTGATCGACAGAGCCGCAGCATACAACGTGGCATTTCCGTGGATGGCGTGGCGATATCAAGCACGCGGCATTTTGTATTACAATACGGTTGAGGCCTATGGCCATGATTTTTTATCGCCATGGCAAGATCCATTTTTATTCACTGGCTATGGCGAGGGAAATTTATTTTACCCATGCAAGCCTGAAATCTGTGGTGGCAAAGACCAATTTCCGATTGCCTCTTTACGTCTTAAAGTTTTACGCCAAGGCCTAGAAGATGTTCAGTTATTAACCATGGCTGAAAAAAAATCCACCGAGGTGCGCGAGTGGGTGCAAAAGCTGATTCCAAATTCTAGAAAATTTCCAACTGAGATGAGCGAGTACGAAAAAATAAAAATCAAAGCCTTGGAAGTTTTAGATAAAAAAGAGAATAAAAAAAATTCGCCCTAGATTTTAACAGTTTGTTAATAAAATCTTCCGGCTGTTCAACTCGGCCTATTTTTGACTGTTCTTTATTGCTCAGATTCAATTTAGGCCCTGCTAAATCTCATCTTCGCGCCTTTATCAGCAAAAAAAATCCTACATTGATCAACTGAAATAGATTTTAAATAGCCTGTTCATTTGTAATCATTCAAAACTCTAGCTACAAATATATTTTATGTCCAAGAACTGCGAAACCAGACCAGAAAAGGCTCATCAGTAGCCAAACACCTAAGTGATTCACGTTAAGAATTCCAATATTTTGTGCAGCAAAATAACTCAATGGAGCAAATAAAGCAAAAATCAAAATTAGAGACAAAGAATTTAGCTTCGTAAAATATATTGGGAGAGTAAAAACAAAAGCCAACCAAACTGAGGCTAACCATATCGGCAAAATCCCTTGAACCAATTCACCACTGAGAATTGAAATGCCCTCGAAAAAAATAAGACCAGAGTCAAAACTTAGGCCAACAACCCAAAAAATAAAAAGTTTAAAAATTTGATTAAATTTCAACTTAAAACAAATTGCTGCCAAAAAACAAAATCCAACCGTCAAAAAAAAAGGCATCAAAACCATTCCATTTTTTGCAGAAAATGCAATAAACAGCCATAACAAGTTAAATAAAATTAAAAACCCAGAAGGAAACCATTTGTTCATATTCTCGCGGTAACTTGTCATTCCGCTGATTTCAACTTGTGATAAAGCATCAACCCGATCCAAGCATCTGTTGCCGCATATTTTAATTGCACGTCGGTTAATTTTTTTGCTTCCCAATTTGTGGTTTTAGGCCCTTTTGAAATGGTAGCGTGCAAAACTTCTTCTGCCATTCCTTTGAGACCAAAGTTTTTAAGCTGTTTAAGTTTTGCCAGAGTTTGCAATTCAACAAAATTATTAGGCGTAAATTGAAAAGTATTTTGCAAATGTTTTAGATCATCGCGAATAGCGACGCCAACTTTAACGACTTCAGGATTTTGTAGAATCGTTTTAATGATTTGATACTGACTGATATAATGCAGTCTAAAAATGTAAGCATCTGTTTCCGTCGACAACTGCAGCAAGGCCACGTTGTAGAATTCACCTTTTTTAAAACTGGGTCTGGTTTCTGTATCAAAACCAAATTCTTTAACCGAAGCCAAGGATTCAGCAACAGCTAACAAATCCTGATCGCTATTGATTAAATGTATTTTCCCTGGAAAAGAAATACATTCGTATACGATTTGAGGTGGCTCTGGTTTTACTTCTGGGGTTATGGCAAGCTCTGCAGGCTTTTCATCAACAATTTGTTTTTCAGAATTTATTTGTTTTTCAGAATCTGATTTATTTTCCGAGTTTCCCATTATAACTCTAAGCTTTAGCCATAACCACAATATGTGGCGACAACCAACGATTGCGTCCTGGAATTCGCGAAATCACAGCCGACACCAAATAAATCAAACGTACCAAAAATTTTGGCAAGAGCTCAGGATGATCCAACCAAAAACAAGGTGTGCCATGGTAAAATACGTCAACATCATTCAGACCAAGACGCTTGCAAATATTTTCAAGTCTTTCAACATCCATGGATTTGATATTATGAACAGCATAGTTTTTTGGATCAAAAGTTTTTTGAATCCAACCATTCAAACCACGAAAATTTGGTAATGAAATAAATAAAGTTCCACCTTTTTTTAAAAACACCAAATGTTGAGCCATAACTTTTTCTGTGTCTTCAAAGTGTTCAATAAAACCAGCGGAAAAAACGACATCAAATTTTTCTGTTTGTTCGGTATCGCGATAAGAGAAAAAATCTCCCTCAATGCTCGTAATGCTATTCGCAGGCAGTTGATTGACTTGCTCAACCTGACGAATCGGCTCAGGTACTACGACGTAATCTAACATCGTTACTTTGTAGCCCATGGTTTTTTGAAAGTAGGCACTGAAGTTCCCAGGATAGCCACCAATTTCAATAAAACGACAAGGCTGCATTGATGAAGCCTTTGGAAATCGGGACAACAAATCTGTGAAAAAAAATCCTGACGGCAAAGGCTGAGCTTTAAATGTGCTCCAATAATCAACCCAAAATTTACGATCCGTCAGACGTCCGTTTTGATCACTCATATTTTGCAACCTGCAGTTTTGATATTACCAAACCATCATCTCAACGAAACAGAATGAAATCACGTTATATTTTTCACATAGGCAGGACCTGCTCGGTTAAAGCTTTTTCCATCGCAAAAAAACTATCTAACAAAGGACTGGCCAATACCGGTAAAATACTATTTGATTGTCACAGCCACTCCCCCTCTATAACATTTTAGATGTGACTGAAAACTCCTCTCACAATCTAGATAAAAGATCCCATTGGCCATTGACTATTCTGATGGGCCTTTCTTCGCTTATGAATTTATTTTTACCACTGATCTTAGTCCGGCTGTTAAGCCCTGACCAAGTTGGTATTTACAAAATATTTTTTCTTTATTGTTCGACAGCACCATGGATTTTGATGGCTGCAGGTCTTGGCAATGGCTTGTATTACTGGGCAGGACAAAATCCAGAATTAAAAACAAAAGCTTTTCGCGCAACGATGACTCTGCAAAGCCTTTGGTCCTTGTTAATAATCTTAATTGGACTGATCTCAGTATTGATTTTAAGCAATACGCAAAATTCTTTATTTAATCTTTTTCCAAACCAAAATTATTGGCTGTTGCTGGTCTTTGGTATTGCTCTCTCTATTCCAGGTCAATTTTTAGAAGAATCACAGATTGCTTCGGGCCGAACTAAATGGGCGGCTTGGTACTCGGCAGGTTGGGAAGCGATCAAAACATTATCTATGATGGCTACGGCTTTGCATTTTCGTACCAGCGAAAGCATCGTGATTGCTTTTGTTTTGGTGGTTCTGGGCAAGGTCCTCACTTCGCTTTTCATTCTTATAGCTAAAAAGGAACTTCATTTTGAATTAGAAAAAGAAGCCACCACCAAAGTTTTAAAATACGCAATCCCAGCTTCAGCAGCTGCAGGTTTTTTAGTCGTTATAAATTATTGTGATCAATTCATTCTGACCCACTTTCTAAGTGCAGCCGATTTCGCTATTTACAGCTTGGGTTGTCTATCAGTCCCCCCACTTTTAATTTTTGAACAATCAGTAAACAAAGTTTTAGTTCCACAAATGGCTCATGAAATTTCTAACAACCACAAAGCCAATGCCCTGAAACGTCTGCGCCTAGCAATGGTTGATTTGGGTTTATGGTTGATCCCCGCAGCCATGGGATTGTTATTTTTCGCAGGCCCCATCACGCGCATGTTATTTACCAACAAATATCCAATGGCAGAAAATTATCTGCAAATTTACGCTTTTTCGTATTTGGTTTTTATTTTTCCATTTGATGCCTGGGCCAGATCTCATGGGCGTTCGATGTGGATTTTAAAAACAATGTCTGCATTTTCAGTTCTTTCTCTGTCGACGACATTATTAGGCGCTTATTATCTTGGTGCCAAGGGTGCTTTGATTTTATTTATCCTCAGCCAATTCAGCATGAGATTTTTTTGGGGATTTAGCGTCAGCAAAGAAACCAAATCTAAA
>CAZMVK010000079.1:0-9661 GCA_964569545.1 uncultured Bdellovibrio sp. | reverse complement strand
ATTCACCGAGATGGCTCCGATTTCTGCTTTTTTACGTTTTGCCTTAGTCAGTATAATTTTAGGATCCATCACACGTTGGTTTTGTGATCAACTGACTAACAATAGCCTGCCGGAATGGCTTTCGATGATTCTGGCTGGCTCTGTATTTTTGATTTTTTATGTTTTCATATGCGTACCATGGGCAATGAAAATTGAGAGAAAAGCAAGAGCCTCAAAAAAAGTTTTAATCATGTCTCAGTATTTGCATTTAGGCGGTCTTGAAAAAATGATTTTAAATTTAACTCAAGACCTTCGTGAACGCACACAATGGCAGCCAGAGGTTTTAGTTTACGATCACCTTGATCAATCAGCCAGCATTGATGCCTTATTTATTGCAGCAAAAATTCCATTGCATCGCTGGAACAAAAAACCAGGATTTTCTTTTAAACTGATTTTTCAAGTGATTCGCTATTGCAGAAAAAATGAAATCGATCTGATCCATGCTCACGATCTTGGGCCCGTACTTTATGGTATTTTGATCCGGCTATTTTCTTTTGGCCGAATCCGATTAATTTTCACTCAACACAGCTTTGTTCATTTACAAAAAAATTGGCGCCAAACATTTTACGAACACACCTTTGCAAGATTAACAGATAAAATCTGTGCCGTATCCGAGGTCATTCAAAAACGTTATTACGCAATGGGGTTTTCAAAAAATCAAGTCACCCTGATCGAAAATGGCATCCCGTTGATTGAACCTTTAAACAATCCACAAGCCAAACAAGGACTCAAAAATCAGCTAACAGACCAACAAAAACAGAATGGCAAACAACTCAAAAACAACACCCTGTGGTTGATCAGCGTAGCAAGGCTGCATCCAGGTAAAGGCCAAGAAGAAATCATCAAGTTATGGTCACAATTACCTGCAGAGCTTCGCCAGCAATGTCAGATTTTAATTATCGGCGGACAAACAGAAAATGGTTATGAAGACAAATTAAAACAACAGGCCGACAAGGCTATGGATGGCCATCATATTATCTTTCTCGGTGCTCAATTCGATCCACGCCCTTGGTATCAAGCGGCAGACGTGTTTATCTCTGGCTCACACGAGGAAGGTTTGCCACTGGGACCACTTGAAGCTTTGTCGGCAGGACTGCCACTGATCTTATCACAAATTCCAGGCCACAGTATTTTGCAAAACAATAGCATTCCATTTTACCTCAGCGATTTAAACGAAAGTGTGAAAATCATCAGTCAGTTTTTAATAAAAATGCTTGAACATAAAATAGAGAGCAGAACAGAAAGCAATACAGATAAAAAAGCTGATATGAAAATTAATCCAGAGAACTCATCATTTTCCATTCCGAAAATATCTGACCAAGTATTAGCGCTAAAACAACGCTTCTCTTTACACAAAATGACTGACAGTTATGTCCGCGAATACGAGAAGATTTGAACTGACTCCTGGAGATTCGTTAAAATATTTATTACCTATTTTATTTTTTCATCGTTGCTCGTGGCGATTTAATTCAGGTAAATATTTGCCTTTGTCTTGGACTAGATTCAATTTAGGCCCGCTAAATTTCCTTCGCAGTCCAACCAAAATTGTTTTTCAAGAGCCTGCCAATTCCTAATCCAATTTCATTTTCTGCAGATCAATTTTCTTGATCAAACATTCAGGCCCGCCGTTGTTCTGTTGCCAAAAGACTCTGGCTGATTTTGGTTTTTTTTCACCTTTAAAATACAACATGATTTTAATTGGATCTTCGATTTCATTTTCAAGCTTGGTCGTGGCTTCGCACTGAGTGTTTTTATCTAAAACCACAGTCGCTGAAAATGTTTGTGATAACCGTTTATCAAAAACGGCAGCAAGGCTCAATGGACAACGAGTGATCACACCCGCTTCATTTAAAATCAATTCAGCAGCCTTTGAGTCTAACAAATTAATTTTAGCTTCAACCGAGTTTTTTGAACTCTTCTCGCAAACAAGCTCTAATAAATTTTCTTTAGCAAAGGCCATAGAAGAAAATTCAACCACCAACAACACAGTTAATAATAACTTCTTCATTTTTTCACTCCACGTGGCCGACAGTATCGAATTGCATGTAATGTGCAGTGCAAACCGCCAAAATTCTCATGTGCATTATTATTAGATAAAAATTGTGGTTTAACACCCAATGCAGAAAGCTGTTCAGCTGTATGCCTTTCAAAAGCCGAATTCATCGGGTTTGTCATAATCAAAGTCCCGTTGATATATTCTGAATTTACAGCATTAGGATAAACATTCAATGAAGAACCCGTTACCAAGGCCACGTCTCTGGCGGCCAAATCTTTTCGACTATTAATATTTACTGGGCGAAATTTTTCTTCGCCATTTTTATCAATTATACTATGCCCTAAATATCCCGTATACAAATTTGGTACATCAATAAAATGCGCTTGTGATTTTGGACAAGCGTATTTTTTCTCTCCAATTGTAGCAATTGATTCTTTAAAATTATCTAAATGAAACTGAACATGCTCAGTAAAAACTTTCCGTTTTTTATCCATAATTTGATACAAATCTGAATTTGTCATCCGCGAGCACTTTAACGCATCATCGTAATCCATTTTGCCTCGTTGATTATCTAAACTGGACCACATTACCAAACTTTTTTCGAAAGAATTGGTTGCCCACGAAGAACTGATCAAAAACTGTGGCAAGATATTCAGAACTGAACCATCATTGCCTTTGGATTTATTTTCTCTACTCACTTTCAAAAAATCACGACAAACATCAAAATATGATTCTGTCGCCATCATTCCAGCTTTGCCATTATCGTTCATATTGGCTGGAAAATGAAAAGCTGGAGATGTTGGATTCTTTTGCATCAACTCCAAAGCTTTTTTTGGAGACGAAACCAACACTGCGTAGTTACACGGTGGTGGTTGGCTTGGCAAAGGTACAACTTTAAACAATTCATCGGCATGACTGACTTGAGTAAAAAATGAAGGCGCATATACCAGATTGCTTTCGCCACCACAAAACTGTGCAGCATATTTTTTTCTTTCTACTTCTGTCAAAGAGTCATCTCCGACAACACAATGATCTAAGAATGTTTCTAAATTGCCGCCATGATAGCCCTGTTTTTTAATTTCACCAGGCTGTAGAGGTTTACCAATTGTAATGTTGCATTTTGGATCTAAAGCATCACTGAGATTTTCAAAACTTTTTCGACCTGCATACTGTTCATAATCTACTGCGCGTAAAACCGGCTGGCCAGTCTTAATATCAGCAAAAGATTCAAAAATATCTTGCTGCCAGGCTGTTGAATGAAGAATCGTCGGCGGATCAATAAAAATAATACTGTCTCTCCACTTAGCTTTTGTCGACTCATCAACATCAGACATTTTTATTTTATTTAAAATTTCTTCCCGCGTTGCGCTCCCTGCATGAATAAATAACTGCGGAGGTTTTTTTGCCTGCGCCTGCAAAATTGCTAAGGCTTGTACTGAAACATATTTTTTAATTTCATTACGATTCATTACAAAACTAGATGCACTCAGACCAGGCTCAGACAAAACCACAGCCTTAGCTGGATATTTTTCGCCCAACAAAGTGTTGCCATTATCAGGACAAAGTGGAACATCAGCGGCCATCGGATTGTGGTCAGCACATGCTGCATGGGCCATTTTAACTGCAAATAAAATAGAAAGAAAACAAATCCAATGTTTAGACAAAACTCACATCCTTGTTTGCATACTCCGCAGATAACCAAAAAGTTTTTTTGTTTTTAATAACGAGATCATCAATACACATACTGACTCTCAGCTCATTATTAACTATCTACGTAAGTGAATTTTAACATTGAATTAAAAAAAGAGCGAAGATCTAGCAAAGCCTTCAAGACAAAAGCCCTGCTGAAATGGAAAGGTGCCAGGCCCTGTTTCTTGCAACTGTGCGACAAGAAACAGGGCCTGGCACCTTTTTACAACCACAAACTGTGAACACCGCGCTCGCGAGCTACTTGTTTGGCATCATCATAACCAGCATCGATATGTCGAAACACACCCATTGCTGGATCAGCAGTCAATACACGTTGCAATCGTTTTGCTGCGGCTTCGGTACCATCGGCAACAATCACCTGTCCTGCATGTTGCGAGTAACCCATGCCGACCCCGCCGCCGTGATGCAAAGAAACCCATGTTGCTCCACAAGCCGTATTAACCATTGCGTTTAACAACGGCCAATCACTGACGGCATCAGAGCCATCTTTCATCGCTTCTGTTTCTCGATTTGGCGAAGCCACCGAACCACAATCTAAATGATCTCGACCAATCACCAGTGGTGCTTTGACCTTGCCGGTGCGAACCAACTCATTAAATAACAGACCCGCTTTGGCGCGCTCTCCGTACTCTAACCAACAAATTCTGGCTGGCAAACCTTGAAACGCAATTCGCTGTTCTGCCATATCCAACCATCGCAATAAATCTTTTTTATGCGGGAACAATTCACGCAAAGCTTGATCGGTAACCTTGATATCCTGTTCATCACCAGACAAAGCCACCCAACGAAATGGACCACTGCCTTTACAAAACAATGGGCGAATATACGCTGGCACAAACCCTGGAAAATCAAAAGCATTTGTCACGCCAACTTCTAAAGCCCGAGCCCGTAAATTATTACCATAATCAAAAGTCACAGAACCACGTTTTTGCAACTCAAGCATGCCACGCACATGTTTTGCCATACTAGCATAAGCCGCTGCCAAATAAGCTTTCTGGTCACGGCTGCGAAATTCAGCGGCCGCTTCTACCGAGTAGCCCTCTGGAATATAACCAACCAAAGGATCATGTGCCGAAGTTTGATCCGTCAAAATATCTGGAAGAAAATTTTTATCGATCATCTGATGAATCACCGTTGCCATATTGCCTTGCAAAGCAATGGATTTGGCCTCGCCACTGGCGCAATATTTTTTCACTCGCGCAATGGCATCATCTAAATCTGTTGCCACCTCATCGACATATTTTGTTTCCAAACGTTTGGCGATTCTGGTCGGATCCACCTCAACAGCCAGCACACAAGCTCCTGCAAATACACCTGCCAACGGCTGAGCTCCGCCCATACCACCAAGTCCTGCAGTCACAATCACTTTGCCTTGCAAACTGCCGCCGAAATGTTGACGACCACACTCGACAAAAGTTTCATAAGTTCCCTGAATAATACCTTGGGTGCCGATGTAAATCCATGAACCTGCCGTCATCTGACCAAACATCATCAAACCTTTTTTATCCAATTCATGAAAATGTTCCCAAGTCGCCCATTTAGGAACAAGATTAGAATTCGCAATCAAAACTCGCGGAGCATCTTCATGAGTTTTCAAAATACCAATTGGTTTTCCAGACTGAACCAACAAGGTCTCGTCGTTTTCTAATTCTCGCAAAGCTTCTAAAATTTTATCAAAGCTTGGCCAATTTCTGGCTGCCTTGCCAATACCGCCATAAACAATTAAATCCTGTGGATGTTCTGCCACCGATGGATCTAAATTATTTTGAATCATACGATACGCCGCTTCTTGCAACCAGCCTTTGCAATGCAATTTATTTCCTGTCGGAGCTTTGACTGTGCGCTGACCTTTTTCCATAAAAAAATTCCTCAACTTTAATTTTCTTTAAATTTATTTTTTACTCTTTTTATATTCTTTATTCGATCTTCACCGAAGAGCCAGTGACTGGCCCCTTTATACTTGTCCTTGATTATAATATTAAATCTCTAAAACGCCGCAGGCTTTTTCGATCGCTTCGCACAATGAATCTTGCTGAATCATCTCGCGAATTTTTTGTACGTCTTTGGAAAAAATTCGATCTTTAGCTGCAAATGGCACTTGTTCCCGTACCAGATTATAGGCCGCCAACACCGCCGATGCGGGCTGTAAAGGCTTTAATAAATCTAACGCCTGAGTCGCAGACAAAATTTCCATCGCTAAAACATTTTCTGCATTTCGTAAAATCTGAGTCAACTTGCGAGCCGCAATCGTTCCCATACTGACATGATCTTCTTTATCTGCAGAGGTCGGAATGCTATCCACAGACGCCGGATGTGCTAAAATTTTATTTTCACTGACCAACGAGGCCGCCGCGACTTGCACAATCATGTGACCTGAATTCAAACCACCTTGTGGAGTTAAAAACGCAGGCAGATCACTCATCGCTGGATTGATTAATTTTTGAATACGACACTCTGACATATTGGCAACTGCACTCATGCTGATGGCTGCAAAATCCAATGCAAAGGCCACTGGCTCACCGTGAAAATTACCACAAGATAAAACCTTATTATCTTCTGCGAACACCAAAGGATTGTCTGTGGAAGAGTTCGCCTCGGTCTCTAGCACTCGCCAAATATATGCTAAAGAATCTTTGGCTGCACCATGAACTGCCGGCATACATCGTAATGAATAAGCATCTTGCACCTTGGTACAATTAGCATGGCCCTCGGCAATACCACTGGTCTCGCCCATTAAACGCAAAAGATTGTGCGCAGTTTTGGCCTCTCCAGGGTGAGCACGAGTCGCTGCTATTAATGGATCAAAAGCTTTACGCGAACCCTGCAAAGCCTCTAAAGAAATCGCTCCTGATAGATCTGTCAGCCATAAAAATCTTCGCATATCATAGGCAGCCAACATTCCAACCGCAGTCATCACTTGGCAGCCATTGATCAATGACAAACCTTCTTTTGCTTTTAAAATTAATGGCGAGATGTTTTTTTCTTTCAAAACTTCTGCGACTTCGACAGGTTTTTCATCAGCACCCCAAACATCACCTTCACCAATCAATGCCAATGCCAAATGTGAAAGTGGTGCTAAATCTCCGCTGGCTCCCACAGACCCTTGAGATGGAATCACTGGAATAATATTTGTATTTAAAAATTCTAAAATTTTCTCAACCACGGCGGGACGAATTCCGCTGTGTCCTCGCGCCAAAGCATTGGCTCGCAAAAACATGATGCCTCGAGTTTCGGTAATAGAAAATGGAGTGCCCACACCCATTGAATGTGAACGAATTAAATTTCTTTGCAGTTCTTCAATTTCTGAATCTGAAATACGAACAGAGCTAAATGCTCCGAATCCTGTATTCACACCGTACATAACCTCGCCACTAGCAATGCGATTTTCAATATAGGTTCGAGATTGCTGCATCTTGCCACGAGCTGAATCCGCCAAAACCACCTTCACAGCGGGATTGCAGGCGACCAAACGCAATTGTTCAACAGTGACATCCTCGCCGGTCAAACTGATTGTTACCGTCTCGTTGCCTCGTAATTTCGTTGTCATCGATTTTACGGATTGATTTTGCTTATTTTTATTACTCTCGCTGGCACTCATGCACACTCCTCTTAGACATACTGACCTTTAAAAAATGCATGGTACAAAATGTCTCGAATAGAGCCAAACTATTTCGGCATTTATAAAGTTTGTGCAAATCGCAGCATGATGGTTTACATCCACTCCGATCAAGCCTATGAGCATCAACATAGACAATGATTTTAACGCAGTTCGGGTTTTTTGATTTTTTTGTTTTAGAGTTTTTTTGATTTCAAGGGGGTTCTTATGTCAGCGTTCACTAAATTTCTCATCACTTCTTTGTTGTTTGCGTTCACTGTCGGCCAGACCGGATGCACAAAAAGACAGGCGCAGTCATCGATGTTTCAGGATAAAAAATCTGTCAAATTTTATTCTGACGCTGGTCACGAAGTCGACGTTGCATTCACAGCACTTTATTTAACTTCTTATACATCTTTAGACGAAGTTAAAAATCTAACCTATGAAAAAACCACTATTTCTGATTATCAAATCCCTGAAACGCTTCAATATTTGTTTGGTCCACTGACTCTTCACGAAATGGGCGGACCGAAAAAGATTTTCCACGTGAATGTTTTGTGGGATCAAGCTCAACTTAATGCCGCCGGCAACGTCCTGGTACCTTATGAATACACTGGCACTTGGTTGCTTGATGAACGCATCAAAGAATCCTTCACCATGCCGTTACCTTTAAATGAAGACGTGGTCTTTACTGATCGATGGAAAGCTTGTGGCGATTCTGCACCAGATCATCAAACTCGCAGTTTCTTTTGGTATTTTTGGGAACCATCTCGTGGCGGATGTGATCATAAATTAAATGAGCAATATCAAAATATCACTGTCAATTTGACCAAAGAAACTGTTGAGACCACAGAAACTTTTCCAGAGTATAACAAACTGTTGAACAGTGCCGGCAAAGATAAAAACTTACAAATGACCTTTGCTTTTGGTTATGTCGAAGACCCTGCGAAACCAAATCCAGATAAAGACACAGACACGGGCATGTACGAATACCGCAAATTTGCAAGTTACGTCCGCAAGAGTGTCGTTGCTTTAAATTTCACAGAGACGGCAATTCTAGAGAGTGAATATCTCAATCCAGTCAGACCAAAACAAAAAATTGGTACTCGTTTTTCTGGTATTAAAGATGGCGTTCAAATCACAATAAACGTTGTTGCTGCGGCCGACATTGATCAAATGCAATTGTTTGCGCAATCATTTAGCCACAATCAAGATGGTTTCTTTGGATGGTTTGGACATTCTCGAGTTGGCTCTGGCTTCGATGCTGATCAATTCCGTTATATGACTCAGCGAAATCCTGATTATTATCCATCAACAACTCATTATCAGTTGATCTACTGGGGCGGCTGCAACAGTTACTCTTATTACACTCTGCCATTTTTCAAATTCAAAGCGAATTTAGATATTGCCTTGGATCCATTGGGCACAAAAAGTTTGGATATCATTTCTAACGCTTTACCTTCATTGTTTATTTTCAACGCTGCCAATGCGTTTATCGCTTTGGATGCAATGATGAATTGGGAACAAAAAACCAGTTACCAACAAATCATCCAAAAAATCGAAGACCATGCCAGAAGCTACGGCCAAACCGTTTTGGTCAATATTTTGGGTGACGAAGACAATCAATAGTTCCCAAAAGCACCGATCACCTTTTTCTTAAAATTACTCACTCAAAAGCCCAGCTCACCAAGCTGGGCTTTTTTTTGATTCAAAACGAGACACTTAAGTAGATAAGCTTTCAAAACACTCAGCATATGATACAATTTCAATTCATCGTGCGCATTCATCTTGATCTTTGAGTAAGGGGGACATGATGTATTCAAAAAGATTGCTACCTATTTTGTTTTTATTTTTCTCACAGATCAGTTTTGCTCAGAACCAAGCACTTACTGAAGAAGAAGAAACCAATGCAGCCATTGGCAAAGTTCAAGAAATGATGAAAGATCCTTCTTTTCATCAAAAAGCTGCTGCGGAATCAAAATCAGCAGCCTCTGTACAACAACAAGTTAAATCCTTATCTGGAAATTCAGCACAGGAACAAGAGATATACAATCTAGCCTCTGAAGTCCTTGGACAAATGAAAGGTAAATCAATACCAGAAATTGAGAAGGCCTTACAAGAAGCTCAGACTAATCCAGAAAAGTTTGCTCAAGGATGGACACCGGAACAACAGGCCAAATTAAAAGATTTAGCCAACAGAATCCCAGCAGGACAAAAATTTAAAACCAAACCATAAACCATAAAATAGGTGCCAGGCCCTATTTCTTGCTGGAAAGCGACAAGAAATAGGGCCTGGCACCTTTTGCACCTTTTTTATTTTT
>CAZMVK010000078.1:0-16107 GCA_964569545.1 uncultured Bdellovibrio sp. | reverse complement strand
GTGAAGATGCGGCAGCTACCCTGAGCAGCTTTCATCCCAGCGACAATCGCACCAAACTTACCGGAGTTTTTTTCGAGACGAATAACCTTAATAGTTGGAGAAACAAGACTAGCAACAAGGTCTTTAGTTAGCTCTCTAGTCGCCTAGACTTTGTTCCGATACCCTTAGTATGAATTCAGGGGGCATTGTGCGTTCTAATTTTAGAGTTTACATTATTCGCTGTGCAATATTTGCTTTGCTTTGGCCGGTGAGCTCCTTAGCTCAGTCTTACGTGCCTGGTGAGGTGCTTGTTCGCTTTAAAGGCAAAGCCTCTTCAACTTTGGTCAATCAATTTGTGAGTAAAATGCAGGGGAAACTCTCGTTCAAGTCTTCGCAAGAGGGACTTAATATTCATCGTTTTGCTATGAAAACTGGCGATGACGTGATGGCGACTGTGCGAGAGTTGCAACAAGACAGCAGTGTTGAATATGCAGAACCAAATTATATTCTGACGAAATTTGAAACACCCGGGCCGACCAGTCAAGAGTTCACCTCATCAGAAGCTCATTCGATGTTTCAGGCCGGAGATTCTTATCAACAATCTTATGCTGCAGTAAATGTTGACGGAGCTTGGCCGCAAATGTCGACACTGGCACAAGTTTCAACTAAGACAATCGTTGCCGTGATCGATACTGGCGTTGATTACAATCACGAAGTCTTTAATGACTCTGGCGCGATATGGGTGAATACAGATGAAATCGCCGGCAACGGTGTTGATGACGATGGTAATGGTTATATTGATGATGTTCGTGGTTGGAATTTTCACGACGGCAATGCGACGCCAATGGATAACGATTCACATGGTCATGGTACACATACAGCCGGTATTGTTTTAGGCGTAGGGCAAGATATTATGGCAACAACTTTAGAGGCGGCTCGAATTCAAATCATGCCACTTAAGTTTTTGGGAGCTGATGGCTCGGGATCAACTTCAGATGCAGTCTCTGCAATTTATTATGCTGTTCGCAAAGGCGCAAAGGTCATTAACAATTCTTGGGGTGGCTCAAGTTACAGTCAAGCTCTGCACGATGCGATCACTTATGCTTACAATCAACAGGTGTTGGTTGTGTCCGCGGCAGGAAATTACGGAAAAAATAATGATAGCAATGATATGTATCCAGCAAATTATCCTGTTCCAGGACAGATAGTTGTCGCAGCAACGAATGACAGTGATGCCTTGGCGTCTTTTTCAAATTATGGAGCAAGCTCTGTGCATATTGCGGCACCTGGGGTTTCTATTTTAAGTGCTACCCCAAGTAACAGTTATCGATATATGTCTGGAACCAGTATGGCGACGCCATTTATTTCAGGATTGGCGGCGATGATGTTTCGAGAGGCGACTTCGTTAACTGGTTATCAAATTAAAAATTTACTGACGACTTATGGTGACACGGTCGCAGCGTTAAATACCAAAACATCATCACACCAAAGAACAAATGCTTACAGCGCGATCAATGCGGCCAAAGGGCAGTCAGCAACGGCATCTTTTCAGCCGAATTATGTACAAGATAACAGTCGTGCTCCGGCGTCTACGGCCTCGTCTGAATCTTCATCTGGGGATTCTTCGCCTAAGGGCTGTGGTTTAGTTTCAACAGTCATCGGTGGTGGCTCCGGGGGTTCGAATTCCATGGGAGTCCGAGATGCTTTGGTATTTTTAAGTTTGTTGGCTTTACCATTAGTTGCTTGGCAGTTGGTGCGCAGACGTGCCTTGTCAGCTATTGAACATCGACGTCGATTTGAAAGATTTGCGATGGACTCTGAAATCAAGGTGCTGGCTGGTGGGCGAATGCTCGTCGCTCAAATGAAAACAATTTCTCAGGGTGGATTGTCGTTCAATGCGCAATCAATGTTGGATAAGGGCGGAATTATAACAATGCAAATCCAAAGTCCTGATGGACGCGAAGTGATTCAAGTGCAGGGACATGTCGTATGGAGTGAGAAAAATGAATCCTACGGCGTACAATTTGACTCTGTACAAGATGTCGTGGCGAATAGTATTCAAAGATGGGGCTCGATGTTGCTGAAGGCTTAAGATGAAGCACGAGCTGCTTATAGCAACTCGTGTTCAGCCATGGCTTTGATTCTTTTCCATCGTCTGTCGACTTCATTTTGAAATTGATCCAGAGAGGTTTTGTTTTTTTCACTGAGCAAGTGTTTGCTTTTTCCCATCATTTCAAGCCAATTTTTTACAGGAATTTTTTTACCTAGAGTTTCTGGGTTGTATGTCAAACTGGTTAAGCCTTTTTCAATTTCGATCAATGGGAAAAAACAACTGTCCACGGCTCTTTGCAGAACTTCTTGTCCATAACGTTCTTCGGAACCCCAGTTGAGTGGGCATGAAACTAATATTTTACCAAAAGCTAAACCAAGATTGTTTGCATACCATTGTGCTTTGCCAGCTTTTGCAACCAGGTCTGTGCCATAACCTTCAATAGCAGTGAAAACATAGGGAATGCCTGTGGCTGCCATAATTGCCACGGTGTCTTTGTGATGAAAGGCTTTTCCAATCGAAGAAATCCCGACGTGGCTGGTGCTTGTTTCTTTACCGAATGGAGTTGTATAACTGAGTTGTCCACCGGTATTCATGTATCCTTGATTGTCATATTCAAGAATAATCATTTTATGATTGCGCAAAGCTGTGCCAATGGTTGGTCCCATGCCGATATCCATTCCGCCGTCGCCTGTGATCATCACAAAAGTTATATCTTCGTTGGTCTTAATTTCACCACGACGTTTTTTTTCATAAAACATTTCGACAAGGCCCGATAAAGTTGGTGCACCATTTTGAAAAAGATTATGCAAATAAGAAATACGATGTGAGCTGAATGGGTAATCGGTGGTCACAACCATGGCGCAGCCGGTGTGGTAGAGCACAACGACATCTCCGCTTAAGCCTTTAAAAAATTGATCCAAGCCAGAAAAAATCCCACAGCCGGGACAAGCTCCATGTCCTGGTGAAATTCTTTTTGCTCTTTGTGTGAGTAATGCAGGATCAGCAACTTTGGCTGATAAGAAATTTTTTGATTTATTATCGGAATTGATTTCGATTTGCACGAATGTTTGATTGATTTCAGATTTATCAAGTGCGGGAAGAACTTCAGGTGGCAGAGTTTTTTTCGTGCCTTCGACGATGCCAAGAAAACCAAAAGCATTAATTTTTTCTGGTTGCGAAATAACAGCTAGGCCCTCGTCAATCAGTTGCATGGCATCTTGTTCGCTAAAATCTTTTCCTCCCAAACCAAACACACGGCTGATTGCCGCGATTTCGCTGTGGTGATCAGCTAATAAAATGGAACGCACTTCATGGGAAAGTGGGCCGCCGTTGGATCCCGGAGTGTCGCTGCGTTCAGCAATAACAATTGAAGACAGTGGGTGAGTGGCTTTTTTTAATTCTTCAAATGGAAAAGGTCGTAAAATATTTGGTTTTAATAAACCTACTTTTTTATTTTCTTCTTGTGCTTGATCGATGGCATCTTTGGCTGTTTCTGCTGCCGAGTTGATAAGAAATAAAGCGGACTGAGCGTCTTGCATTTGATAGCACTCTAGAGATGGATAATATCTGCCGCTGAGTTCTGCGTATTCTTTGGATAGATCAACAAAAACTTTGGCGGCGGCTTCGTGAGCCAGATGCAATTGGTATTTGTTATTGATTAAATCGGGATCGTTCATGTAGGGACCAAAGGTCACTGGATTTTTTGGATCAAGGCTAGTGACTGGGTTCAATCTTTGACCTAAAAAGTTTTGTACAATTTTTGTATCGGAAAAGATTTGTACGGATTGTCGTTGATGGCTGGTGAAAAATCCATCGCTGACAACCATTACTGGCAGTCGTACATCGGGGTGTTCGCCCAGTTTTACTGCCAAAATATTCATGTCATAAACAGCTTGTGCATTTGAAGCTAATAAAATGATCCAACCAGTTTGTAATGCAAACATTAAATCAGAATGATCGCAGCGAATATCTAATGGTCCACTGACTGAGCGAGTGACCAAATTTAATACCATCGGCAAGCGGCTTCCGGCCTGTACGGGCAGTTGTTCTAAACTGTAAAGAAAACCATTTGCACTGGTTGCGTTGAGAACTCGGCCACCGCCGGTGCTCGCGCCAAAACATGCGCCAGCAGCGCCATGTTCGCCATCGGCAGGCAGCAGAACAGTCGAAATTTCATTGCGAGCTTTCATTTGATCAATCAATTGAGCAATTTCAGTTGAAGGCGTGATTGGATAAAAACCCATAAAATGAAAATTGATCGCACGCGCGGCTTCTGCGGCCATTTCGTTTCCGGTTAAAAACTTTTCTGTTTGTTGTTGTATCATAAATCACCTTTTTTCTTCTCAGTTGTCGGAGTTGTTGAAGATGTTGTCTCTGAATTGTTAATGAGATTGGGACGTAGGTAGCTTTTAGCGTCTAGTAATTCGGTTTGCAGGGTGAGCATGCGGCTTTCATTTGAAAGTTCGCTGACTACTTGTGACCAATCTGCATGCGTCCATTTTTGGCGAATCAGATCTTTGTCTGCTTGTGGAAAGACGTGTAATTTTTTTTGTTCTTCTGGAATTTCTTTTTCTAAAGTTGGTATCAATGCTTCGACAGGGCAGGCGACAACGCATTTTTGACAGCCTTTGCAGTATTGATAATCAATACCAAGAAGAGTAGGGGCTGCATTTTCTTTTTTCTCCCAGACGAAACAAAAATCAGGGCAGACCATGTCACATAATCCACAGTTGAAACAAATTTCTTTGAGAAACTTAGGCGCAACGCCTTTGCGGCTGGCGCTGTTATCTTTTAATACACTGTTGCCTGGATTGATTATGGTGCCGCCAATTGGAGCATTGAGGTAGCCCATCAGAGGTAGCGTCTGTGTTTGTTTTTGTGCATTTGCTTGAGATTTTTCAAACCGACATTCGTTAAATTTATTCATGCCTTGTTGAAAACCATTTTGATTATTTTTTTGGATTTTTTCAGGTAGCCGAGAAAAAAACTTGAGTAAAGTTTTTTCTAAGACCTCACTATCAATTTCACTCAGGAACATTGAGCAAGCGCCAAGCATGACAGCATTTAAGCCACATTCATTATTGTTCGCAATAGATGTTGCGTCCAAGGTCATGATGCGACGGAATTGGCAACCTTCAGGCACGGTGATTTGATCTGGTTTTAAATGTGTATTAACGATCAAATCTGTTTGCGCATGAACGCCATCGAAAATTTCCAAATGTTTCGTCAGCAGAGATTCATGAAAAACCACGACTAGATCTGGTTTGCTGATATAGGAAGCGCTGCGGATGGTTTGTTTTCCTGGGGAGAAGCGAACAAATGAGCGCACTGGTGTTCCGCGCTTTTCAGAACCAAAGCTTGAAAAATGATTGCCTGTGAAATGCATACCAAGCACTGCGGCTTCGGCAATAATTTTTCCTGCCGAGTTTGCGCCCTGTCCGCCGATAGCTTCTAGGCGAATGGAAATTAACTTTCTGTGTTCCTCAAGGCTGCGTTTGCTTTTGTTAAAAATTTGAAACCACATGCTGTTCCTCTGTAAATCCTTAGTTAGTTCGATTAATCAGTGACAACTTTTCCGTCAGCCAGTTGAATTTTTTTATCTGCGAGATTTGCAAAGTCAGGGTCGTGAGTGACGTAAATAATGGTTGTCTTCATTTCTTTATTAATTTTTTTAAAAATATTCATTACAATTTCGCCATTGACTGAATCTAGATTTCCAGTGGGTTCATCGGCAAAAACGTATTGTGGATCCATGATCAATGCTCTGGCAATGGCTACGCGCTGTTGTTCTCCGCCTGACATCTGGCTGGGCAATCGATCGGCTTTTTCTTTTAAGCCAAAATGATCTAACAGATAAAGAGCTCTCTCGTGTCGTTGGATATGCATTTTATTTTTTCGTGCGGGCATTAATATATTTTCGATAGCTGTCAGTTCAGGCAATAGATAATGGAACTGAAAAACGAAACCCATTTTCTGATTTCGAAACTGATGGATCTGTTGTTTGCTGAGGCTGGTTAGAATTTGACCATCAACATAAATTTCGCCAGAACTTGGTTGATCTAAAGAGCTTAATAAATAAAGCAATGTTGATTTACCAGAGCCAGAGCGTCCAGTGATCGAGGTAAAATCACCAGATTGAATTGTCACATTGATATTATCTAGGACAGTATGTGGTGGATCGCCAAAGTTTTTAAAAACATTTTTTGTCTGAATCATTTATTCCCCTGAGCGTACAATATCAATTGGCTCAAGCTTGCCGGCCGCGCGCGCTGGTAAATAGCTAGAGACTAAGGATGAAAAAACGGCGATTGAAAATCCAAGCAAATAAATTTGAGGGGAAAATGAAACAATCAAGTGATCAATCATGCCATGTATGTTTAACGTTTGTAGATATTGACACATTAAAAAACCAACCAGCAAACCGATGCCTCCGCCGGCAACACCAAGGGTTATCCCTTGAATCATAAATAAATTTTCGATATCTTTCCCGGTGTAGCCGATTGACCGTAAGATGCCGATCTCGCGTCGTTTTTGATTTACCATGATGTTTAAAATATTGTAGATACCAAATCCAGCCACAATCATAATTGAAATAGTCACAAAGTGTCTGATAAAATCTTGAATAGAAAACACGGATAAAATATTAGCATTTGCCTGGTCCCAGCTTTCGACTTTGTCGTTGGTTATCCAAGAATGTTCATTGGCAAATTCTCTAGCTTTGCTGACGTCGGTTAATCGAATCGAAATGCCAGTGATTTCACTGGGGCGTTCATTAATGTTTTGCACATCAGCCAAGGCGCCAAAGGCCATGCCATCGTCTAAGGTGTTTACGCCTAAATGAAAAATGCCCACGATTTTAAATGGAATTGAAGAGCCCTTGCTCGATGAAATCGAAATGCTATCGTCAAAGCGAGCGCCTAATTTTTTGAGCATACCATCGCCGATGACAATTTTGTTTCCGCTTTGTCCAATGTCTTCAAGGTTTCCTTTGATCATGTATTTATTGATATTTGAAACCTGAATTTGTTGACTGGGTTTGATGCCGGTAAAACGTCCAGTGAGAGTGCTTCCGCCTTTTGAAAAAATAACTTCTGAAAGAAATTGCGGTGCAAATCCCTGTACCAATGGATCGTTTTGCAGACGTTCAAGCCAACCTAATGGATGTTCGATTTTGCTGGCATTTTTTTTCCCCGAGGGTGGAGTGATCCAGAAAACTTTTTCTTTTTCTGAAAATAAAATATTATCGAAAGAATGTTCTTCGACAAAATCTTCTTTGGCAGAAATTTTGACGTGAGCATCGTTATTGACCAGTTGATCGATAATAAAATCTTGAAAGCCAGTCATGATTCCTGAAAACGCAACAAACGCCATGGTGCCAAGCGAAACCCCACTGAGAGTGATCAGTGTTTGTTTTCTTCTGCTGGTGAGGTGGCGAAAAGCTAAAAAGAACATATTACTTGCTCATCATGATTTCGTCATTCTCGTTGAGATTGTCCGAAATAATTTCGGCCCATTCCGAATCCATGGCGCCAATTTTCAAGTTGAGTTTTTGTCGATGTCCGTCGCGGCGAATTTGTATTGTGCCGCTTTTGATCGCCTTGATAGGCACGAGCAGGGCATTCTCTTTTGTGCTAACAACAATAGATACATCGGCGGTCATGCCGGGTAGTATGTCATTTGGAATTTCTTTGCTTTCGATGTGGACGACGAATTGTCCTTTTTGCGGGAATACTGTTTTAACTGTGCCGATGTATATTTTTTCTCTGATGGTTTCAAATGACATTTTGACAGGCATGCCTTTTTTGACTCGGATAGCACCTTGTTGTTCAAGGTTTGCTACCATGTATTGATCGGAGAGGTCTTCGACAATAACAACAGGAGAATCTGAAAAAACATTTTCACCGGCATTGTATGGTAACGAAGTAACGGTGCCCGCGAACGGAGCGAAAATTCGCATTCCGTCAGAGAGCTCCATCAGGGCCTGTCCCTTTTTGACCATCTGACCTTCGGTGGCGTGAACCTTTTGAACAGTTTTAGTCAGTCCCACCTTGAATGAAAATTTATTTCGTGCAGTCGCGGTTGCGAGTCCATATATGGCTTCAACAATTGGGCCGCGGCGAGGATGAGTGATTACAGTTTGAGTTTTAAAGTAAAAAACATAACTAAGACTTGCTGCTAAAATGATCCCTGCGGCTATTAATGCAAATAGAATGAATTTGCCTTTCGATAGGCGTGGTTGGTGAGTGGGTGCATCGGGGGTCATTTCTGCATTCATTTTTTCAACCTTTAACTTAATCTGTAATTTATGTAGCTAAGATTATTTTTCTATCTAGTGTATAACTAATAATTTGCTAAATAATATTGGTTATATATTTCCTAATATCGGCAGCAAACAACACAATTATTGTTTACATCATTTCATCAGCTGCCAAAATCTGCTTTGCCGCTTCCGATTTCTACATCATTTAGAAATACAGTGTATCGAATTGGAAAAGCTTTAGATAACATGGCGCTGACTCCACAATACTTTGTCTGAGAAAGCATTACTGAGTCCAGTAAGATTTTTTCATCGACAGCACCGGTGACGCTAAATTTTACCATTGCGTCAGTGAAAACTGCGGGATACCCAGAGCTCGTTAAGGGTGCATCAACCTCAACATTAAATGTTGTAAGGGTTTGTTTATGTTTTTTCAGAAGAGCCACCACGTCCATCGCTGTGCATCCGCCGATTCCGGCTAATAACATTTCTTTTGGAGTGATGCCATTGCCTTGACCAATGGGTGGTTTTGCATCGGTAGGGACTATTTGCCCCGAGCTCTCGACATCAAAGGCCATATTTTGTTTCCATTTGAGATTGGTTTTCATTTTGAACTCCTTTTAAGGGCTTTTGGTCATATTATTTTTTGCGCTTGAATATGTCAACAAATTGTTATATTATAATATCGTAATATGTATTGACATCTTTCTTTTTATATTCAAGATTGTATTGACGGAAGAATGTTCATCGTAATTAATCAAGGAGTGAGTTGTGGCAATGAAAAGAGCCAAAACAGTAAGCAAAAAGACTGAGTCGGGAGATGGAAAGCCCGTTATATCAGTTATTAAGATGAAGAAAACGTGTGAGGACGTCTGTCAGATTCTAAAGTCTCTGTCGCATCCGCAGCGATTGATGATTTTGGGTTATTTGCTTAACGGTATGCGCACGGTTTCTCAGCTTGTTGAGTTGACAGATATTTCTCAGTCGCAAATGTCTCAGTTTTTAACACGTTTAAAATACGAAGGTTTGATTCAGTCTGAACGGCAGGGAAAATATCAGTACTATTCAATTGCAGATGAGCGATTGGTGCATTTGATGACGGCCATTCAGAATAGTTATTGTCGTTTATAACAAGAGTGCGTAACAAAATATCGGCGCCTTGGTTGTGATCGTTTTGTTGTGCACTCAACGAATTTTGTTTTTAGGTTCAAGTTTTTTGTTCAATGTATTTTAAACAAGTTTATCAAAAGGAGAATTTATGACAAAAAATATTCATTCAGTAGAGAGAGTGGTTCGGATTGTTGTCGGATTGCTGTTGCTCAGCCAGGTTTTTATCGGCGTGCAAAGTCCATGGTTTGCATTGGGTTTGGTGCCGTTGTTGACTGGAATCATGGGCTGGTGTCCACCGTATGCAATGTTTGGAATTAATACTTGTAAATTAGGCGAAAGCAAAAAACAGTAAACGAGGTGTTTGTGAGAAGCTTGAAGTGGTTCTATATTTTTTTATCGCTTGTACCAATGATGTCTAGAGCAGATTCCTTATCTTTTGAACAAGTATGGGATAAGGTTTCGGGACAGTCGCTGTCGCAGTCTGCAGCAAGGCTGCAGGTTCAATCTTCTCAGTTATCATTGGAAAAAGCCGGTCGACATTGGTTGCCGCGAGTATATATAGACGCTCGCGGTTTTAAAACAAATGATCCTGGAACATCGTTTTTTTCCTTATTAGAGCAACGCTCGTTACAGTCCGCAGATTTTAATACAAGCTCAATCAATGAACCAGATCACCATGTTTATGTGCGCAGTGCTTTGGGGCTGGATATGCCCTTGTATGAAGGCGGATTTAAAACAGTTTTTGCTCAGATTCAAAAATATCAACATCACACTGATGAACTGCAGGTTGTGCAGATTAAAAATCAACAGTTTGCTGAGGTTGCAAAATTATATGGATCGCTAACGTTGTTGTTGCAGCAAAAACAAAAAACAGAAGAGATCTATAATTTTATTTCCAAATTACAAAAAGGATATCGTCTGGGCAGCAAATCCAATCCATTAGGTTACTCTGGCCTATTGGGCTTGCAGTCTTTATCAAATCGTTTAATGATTTTAATGAAACAGTACTCAGCTCAAATCGAATCAACTTACAGCACTCTAAAGCAACTAGGAGTTGAGACTTCAAATTGGCAACCAAGAGCCCAGATTGTATCTGGCGGTTCGTCGTCACCATCAGTTGAATTTGCAAATCAATATATGTCAGTGAAGAGTTTAGGGCAGCCTTCGGTGCGATTGCAATCAATGCAACAGGCAACTTTAATGGCACAAAAATCAGTAGAATTAGAAAAAGCAAAATTTTTACCACGTGTCGGCGCTTTTGCAGAAACTTATAATTTTTCTGGGGATCGTCAAACGGCTAATGCTTATATGGCAGGTTTGTATTTACAGTGGAATTTGTTTAATCCGGCGGACTTTGGTTCTGTGAAAGAATCTCAAGTACGTTCGTATTCTCAGGATAAAAACTATGCGGCCAATGAACAGCAAGAAAAAATTGAAACCGAATCTTTGCAACATAATATCTTGGCGGTGAAAGAAGCCTTGGTTTTGTTGTCTGAGAATCAAAAAATTCTCACTGAGCAAACTCAGGTTGGAGAAACATTATTTAAAAATGGATCGATTAATGTTTTACAATTTTTGGAAATTTTAGGACGACGTGCTGATTTGATCTCAGCACAAACAGATTTATCACAGAATTTATTAAACACATCGGCAGTGTTGATTACGAAATCACAATTTAATATTGCTGACGTTTTACTTGAAAAATAATTTTTAAAAAAGTGAGTTGGTTATGAGTAATGAAAATAATAATTTAGGTTTTGCAGGTAGAATGGCCTCGATCTTTGCGCAATCAAAGCTGACACCAGTGGTGGCAATCACCAGTTTGTTGTTGGGAATTTTTGCCGTTATTTTGACGCCAAAAGAAGAAGAACCACAAATTTCAGTGCCTATGGTTGATATACAAACAGCAGCGCCGGGTTATTCAGCGCAAGAGGTTGAAAGAAAAGTTACAGAGCCGATCGAGAGAGCTGTTTGGGGGCTTGATGGCGTAGAATACGTTTATTCAAGCAGTCAGGCTCACGGCAGTCTGGTCACAGTCCGATTTCGTGTTGGTGAGCCGATCGAACCAAGCTTGGTTAAAATTCATCACAAATTAATGACTATAAAAAATGAACTGCCAGAGGTTGCGCAAAATTTTGCAGTGAAATCATTTTCAATCGATGATGTTCCATTTTTGGTATTAACTTTTAGCTCTGAAAAGTTAAATGAATATGAATTGCGAACTGCGGTTGCACCTTTGGCGCGAGAGTTGTCTAGCACTCCAGATTTGTCTCGAGTGGTATTGCTTGGTGGGCAAAAGAGAGCCATCAGAGTCATTGCCAATCCACAAAAAATGAAATCCTTTGGTGTGTCGTTGATTGATTTGGCACAAGCTTTAAAATCTGCTGATGCTTTGTCGCCATCAGGAAAAAATTGGAATGAACAATCAGTTTATGATGTTGAGGTGGGTGCTCGTTTAAAATCTGTAGAAGATGTTGCCAATTTGGCAATCGGTCAACGTTCTGGTCGAGTGGTTTTTATGCGAGATGTGGCGCAGGTGCAAGATGGTCCTGAGCAGTTGGTGCGCAGTTCTGTATTGTTAGAGAAAAATCAAAAAGAAGCTGTTCCAGTCAAGGCAGTTTCTTTGGTTTTTTCAAAACGAAAAGGAACCAATGTTGTCGTTTTGTCTAAACAATTGCTTGAGCGTGTGAACACTTATTTAAAAAACCAGAATGAAATTCACGTTGAAAATCAGAGCGAAATTCATGGCGGTGATTTGAAAATGTCTGTGGTCAGAGATTATGGTTCGACGGCAGAAGATAAATCCAATGAATTGATTGAGCATTTGATGCTGGCGACTTTTTCGGTGTCATTATTGATCGCTATTTTTATGGGAATTCGAGCGGCCTTGGTGGTTGCAGTTGCCATACCGGTGACATTAGCTTTGACCTTGGCGATTTATTTTTTCATGGGTTACACGCTAAATCGTGTAACGTTATTTGCATTGATTTTTTCAATCGGTATTTTAGTTGATGATGCGATTGTTGTTGTTGAAAATATTGAACGTCATTTGAATTTACGAAAAGGCAACATTTTACAATCAGCAATTCGAGCGGTCACCGAGGTCGGTAATCCAACAATATTGGCAACATTCACGGTGATTGCAGCTATTTTGCCGATGGCTTTCGTGCGTGGTCTAATGGGACCGTATATGAAACCGATTCCAGTTGGTGCCAGTTTTGCGATGATTTTATCTTTGTTCGTGGCCTTTATCGTCACGCCTTGGGCGGCAGTTCATTTGCTTAAACCACATGCGAAAAAAGACGAAGAAGTCAGTCGTTTGGATCGTGCTTATGAGCGGATCATGGAAACATTGCTTGCAACTAAAAAAGCCTCTTGGGTTTTTATGTTGTCGATCGTGGTTTTATTTTTTGCGGCAACCAGTCTTATTTATTTTAAAGCGGTCAAAGTTAAAATGTTACCGTTTGATAACAAACAAGAATTTCAAGTGACATTGGATTATCCAAGCACGACCAGTTTATTGCAGGGAAAAAATTGGTCGACTGAGCTTGCAAAAAAAATAATGCTAAATCCAGAGGTCGAAGCTGTGCAGATTTATGCTGGAGAGGCCGCGCCATTTTCTTTCTCAGGTATGGTTAAACATACTTTTTTACGAGGTGCAGATTACCAAAATGATTTACAAATTGTTTTGAGTGAAAAAGGAAAAAGAAAAATATCAAGCCATCAAATTATTGAACAGTTGCGTCCGATCATTGCTGAATTTGCTAAAGATAAAAAAGCAATCAGCAAAGTCCTTGAGATTCCACCGGGACCACCAGTTTTAGCAACGATGATTGCTGAGGTTTATGGTCCTGATCAAAACAAAAGAGATCAAATAGCTCAAGAGATTGAGCAAGTTTTTAAAAATGAAAAAAGTGTTGTGGATTTAGATACGACCTTGCGTTTAGCGCGTCCGCGTTTGCAATACGAGTACGATCAATCACGCGGAGGATTGCTGGGCGGGCGAGCGCAAGAGATGATGTGGCTTGGTCGATTGATGTTTTCTGAAAATTCGATCACGACCTTGGCTGATGTGAAATCACCAGAAGAAGTGAATGTGGATTTGTCTTTGGCGGCAAATGCGAGATCAGGGGCCAATCCCTTTGCTGAATTGCGAGTCCCTTCGTTTGAATCTGGAACCGTGCAAGCAGAGCAAGTTTTAAAAACGCCAAAGGAATTAGAAAATCAAATTCTGTATCGTAAAAATTTAAAACCAGTGTCCTATGTGATGAGTGAGTTGTCAGGGGCAGAAGAAGCTCCAGTATATGGAATTTTAAAACTGGCTCCGCAAATTAAATACCCATTGCAAACTGCCGAAGTCCCATGGAACACCAGCACTCCTGTGGTAAAATGGGATGGAGAATGGTTTATCACCTATGAAGTCTTTCGTGATTTAGGCGGAGCTTTCGCCGTGGTAATGATTTTAATTTATATTTTGGTGCTTGGTTGGTTCCGTAGCTTTTTGGTGCCGTTGGTTATTATGGCTCCTATACCGATCAGCTTGATTGGTATTTTACCTGGACATGTGATGATGGGTTCCTATTTTACGGCAACGTCGATGATTGGTTTTATTGCCGGGGCAGGGATTATTGTTAGAAACTCGATCATCTTGGTGGATTTTATTGAACATCAATTAGCACAAGGTATGGCTTTGAAAGAAGCTGTGGTCAGCGCCGGTGTTTTACGTTTTCGTCCAATGTTATTGACGGCAGCTGCGGTTGTTGTTGGTAGCTCGGTGATGTTAGCGGATCCTATCTTTCAAGGTCTAGCTGTCAGTTTGATTTTTGGTGAGGTGGCAGCCACTATCTTGAGTCGTTTTGCTGTGCCGGTTTTATATTATTGGTTTGCAGGTTCGTCACGAGTTCAAAAATAAAGGAGAATTGTATGGCAATTGAAAATCAAATCAGAGCGTTTGCTGGATCATTTATTTTAATCAGTTTGGTTTTGTCGCAATATCACTCGCAGAATTGGTTGTATTTCACAGCTTTTGTTGGTGTCAATTTGTTGCAGTCCAGCTTTACTAAGTTTTGTCCGTTGGAAATTATTTTGCGTAAAATTCAAAATAAATAGAGTAGAATAACTGATGGCCACTGATGAGTTAAAAAAAATTAAAAGTTCTTTGTTTCAACGCACGATGAGTTTGACGCAGATGACTTTGAAAATTGGTGGCTCGGTGGCCAATCATACTCTACAGAATATTTTTTCCCATCCCAGCGTCAAAGAAAGCAAATGGGCAGAGCTGTTATTGTCGCAATCGAAAATGATTAGCGAAGAATTGGGCCAGCTCAAGGGCAGCTTGATGAAAGCTGGGCAAATGCTTTCGATGTATGGCGAACATTTTTTGCCTCCCGAGGCCAATGATTTTTTAAAATCGCTGCAATCGGATTCACACACCTTGGCTTGGTCCGAGATTGAAAAGCAATTAAAAAAATATCTTTCACCAGAGCTTTTACAAGAACTGGAAATAGAAAAAACAGCCTTGGCCAGTGCCAGCATGGGACAGGTTCATCGTGCAGTGGTCAAAGCCACGGGTGAGCAGATCGTTTTGAAAATTCAATACCCAGATGTTGAAAAAGCGATCGAAAATGATTTGCGTTCGATCAAATTGATTTTGTCGGTTTTAAATCTGTTACCAAAAGATTTAAATGTCACGCCCATGTTTGCAGAAATTAAAGAGTTGTTATTGCAAGAAACAGATTATCGGCAAGAGGCTCAGCTGACTGTTGAATATGCTGAAAGACTAAAAAACGACAAACGTTATGTCATTCCCAAAATTTATTCTCGGTATTGCAGCGATAAAATTATAGCTTCCTCTTATGAAGAGGGTGTTCGTATTGATTCAGCCGAGGTTGCTTCTTTGTCATTAGGCAGGCGAAACAAGATTGCAGAAAATTTTTTGGATCTTTATTTTCTGGAAATTTTTAATTGGTCGACAGTGCAAACCGATCCGCATTTTGGAAATTACAAAATCAGATTGAATGAGTCGGGGCTGGATCAAATTATTTTATTGGATTTTGGCGCCACCAAGATTTATGACAAAACTTTTATGACAGACTATAAAACAATGATGATGGGTTCACTGAATGGTGATGCTGAATTGTTTTTTCGTTCGGCCATTGATTTAGGGTTTTTATTTAAAGAGGACAGCTCCGAACTTAAAAATATGTTTCACGAATTTTGTCGGGAAACAATGGAGCCGTTTTTGGTTGTTAGTTATGATTGGGGTCAGACAGATTTGCCGGATCGTCTTTCTAAAAAAGGGTTTGAAATCGCCAAGAGATTTTCATGGCGAAGTCCGCCGCCGCAATTTTTGTTTCTGAATCGTAAGACGGCCGGTGTGTTCATTGTCTTGACGGTATTAAAATCAAATTTCAATGCCAGAAGTATTTTGCTTCGTCATTTTGCCTAGGACTCTGGCAAAAGCAGCAGCAAAAGGGCTCAATATCATTTTGCACGGCATCTATCTGTTACTGTTTTGAGCAAAAAGAGGAAATTTCTTGCCAGTTTCCAAAGTTTTTCATAACTTACTGGTTCATATTTTAAAACCATTGGGGTGTAGAAAAGTTGGTAATTCAGCAGATTTTGATTCTGCCATTCCCAGGTTCGAGTCCTGGCACCCCATCCAATTTTCCAAAACCCGCTGACTGCGGGTTTTTTAGTTTTTGGGTTC
>CAZMVK010000077.1:0-16127 GCA_964569545.1 uncultured Bdellovibrio sp. | reverse complement strand
CATGGATTTCAGCAAAAGCCCAGGCATAGGCAATGGCATCGCAAAACATGGAGTCATCCAACCCGCATTGCCATAAGAACAGCCAAAACCAATTTTGTTTTTTTCAATCAGGGTTACCTGAACACCTTTTTCTGCCAGCTGAACTGCTGTTGAAAGGCCGATAATCCCACCACCAATAATAAGCACTTGTGAAGTCGATTTTTCTAATTGTGTATTCATAGAAACAGATATTTATCAAGAAAGCGGAAAAGTGCAAACAAACTCGCAACCTTGCGCAAAATGTTCAGAGCTTCGCGGCGGACTGAACACCTGAACTTGGCCGTTGTGAATTTGCATCACATGCTTAACTATTGACAATCCCAAGCCAGTCCCACCATCATCTCGGGATCTGCCCTTGTCGACTCTGTAAAATCTTTCAAATAATCGCGGCAAATGTTGCGACAAAATCCCCGGGCCATTGTCAATCACCCGCAAAACCACATGATTACCATCATGCTCGCTGAGTTTTTGCCATCGAACCTCAACCTGACCGCCAGCCTGAACATATTTAATCGCATTGCCCAATAAATTCTGCAGAACTTGGTCCACCTTGCCAATATCCGCGGTAAAAGGACGATCAATTGTTTGGCATCGAATGAGAATATTTTTCTCATTCGCCATCGGCGACAAACGCTCCATCACATCTTGAGTCAATTGGTCTGGATAAACCAACTCGCGCTTAAGCACCGGACCAGATTCAAGCGAGGACAGCGTCAACATATCCTGCACCAATTCTACCAAACGATTGACGTTGCGGGAAACGACCGCCAAAAATTGCGGCAACTGTTCATAACGCTTTTCGCTGACGTCTTCCATGGCCGTGTCCAAATACCCTTTGATCGAAGTCAATGGTGTGCGCAGTTCATGCGAAGCGTTTTCGACAAATTCCATACGCACCCGTTCGCTTTTTTTAAGCTCGGTGACATCTTGAAACAACAGTAAAACTCCATATATTTTCTGAGTTCTCTCTTCTAATAATGGCGAGGCCTTGATCAGAAAATCTCGTCTCTCTTTTTGCCAATTTGAACGCAAACGCACATGCAAATTGCGCGTTCCTAATTCCTGAATATTTTTTGCAGCAAAAACTGCTTGAATCAGGTTGATAATTTCTGGTTCGCGTAAAACTTGGGTCAATGGGATATTTGCCGCCGATCCCTCAGAGACAAAATGGTGAGCAAAAGGCGCATTAAAAAAATTAATTTTCAAATCAGGCCCAACGCTGATGATGGCATCGTCCATAGCTGACATCAGAGCTTGAGACTCTTCACGCTCTTGCAAAAACTGCAATCGACGGCGTTTGAGTTTACGACGAACCTGATCCAAAGCCTTATCCATCTCAAAATAATCACTGGCTTCATCTTCGATTTCTTCATCAAAACGGTCGTCATCAGCTATTTGTTTTTTACTGACCAAACGAATGGTTTTCAAAAGCATTCGCCGAAAAGGCATAGCAAAACGATAAGCAAAAAAGCCCGCAGCCAATAACGAAAAAGCAAAATACATTAAAAAAAATTGAAATGGCTCAGTGGAATAAAAATGAAAATCAAAAACATACGAGCCCACTGCTAAAGTCAATACGACCAAAACATTGAGTAATAAAATCTGATATAAAAAAATGCGCCAATAAAGACGCCAAGGAAAATATCCCCTAAATAAACGTTTCATACAGACTTAACACGGTACCCAACTCCACGGATGGTTTCAATCAGTTCTCCGCAGGGGCCCATTTTTTTTCGCAAACCAAAAACGTGGGTATCAATGGTACGGCCGGTAACTGAAATACCCTCGCCCTGAACCACTTCGACCAAACCGTCACGAGTCAGCACTCGTCCTTGATTTGTCGCCATCTGTGACAAGATTTTAAATTCTGATGGAGTCAAATGCACCAACTGACCCTGGCATTTTACTTCGTAAGTGGCCATATTCACAGTTAGATCACCGAGGTGAATTAAAGCTTCGTCTAAATTATTTTTTACAGAATGAGCAGCCGCTTTTTCTAACCGAGATCGTCTGAGCAAGGCTTTGACTCTAGCTAAAAAAATACTGGACTCAAACGGTTTTGAAATATAATCATCAGCACCGCTCTCTAAACCAAGAACAATATCAGCTGGTTCTGATTTCGCAGTGACCATCAACACGGGAGTTTTAAAATCTTTATCTGCAGTCAGCTTTTTGAGCAGTTCGATGCCACTCATCTGTGGCATCATCCAATCAAGAATAATTAAATCATAAGAATTATGGATTAGTTTTTGTGCCTCAAAAGCAGAGGAGCTCTGCTGCACACGATGTCCCCGCCGTAGCAATAACAACGAGATCAATTCGCGAATTTCCGTTTCGTCTTCAACCACCAAAATCTGCGCCGGCTGAACCAATTCTTTTTGAACCTGGTCATTATCCCCTGAAAAAGAATTATGAGAATTTTCCCCCATGTCGAATGTCCTTCCCTGTCGAAACAAAAATCACATCTTCAGCAATATTGGTTGCATGATCTCCCAAGCGCTCAAGATTTCTTGCAATTAAAATCACATCCATCGCTGCTTCAACATTTTCTGGGTGATGTTTCATGTATTCGGTCAAATCACGGAAAACTTTGCTTTTCAGTTGATCGACCTCATCATCCATTAATAAAATTTTCTTAGCATCGACCTCATCTTCACGAACAAAACTATCTAAAGAACCTTTAACCATCTTTCGCGCAAGATCTGACATCACTTCGATGTCTTTCAGACCCATCGCGACTGGCTTGCGCGTTAAATAATCCTTACCAGTATGAGCAATATTCACCGACTGATCACCCATGCGCTCCAGATCTGTATTGATTTTAATAATCGATAAAATCAAGCGCAGCTCTCTTGCCACTGGGCTCTGAGTTGCGAGAAAAGTCATACACGCATTATCGACTCGCACATGGTCTTCGTTGATTTTCTCTTCGATCTTGTGCACCTCTGCGAAATCATCAGCATTGCGTTGTATCAGTGCTCGCACCGTCAGATCTAAAGCTTTTTCGACGTAACCACCCATGGTTAAAATCAAATTTTTCAAGTGGTCTAATTGACCATCACTTTTACGTTCCATTTTTCTCTCTCCTGCGACTCACGTCCTGATTTCAATGCTAATTAAATTTCATTTTCTCAAGCATCTTTCGATATCTCGATCGATATTTCGATGATTTTTAAAAATGTAAATCCGTCGTCAAGCTCAATGCTTGAGAATCGCCAACCGCAGAAGAGTGCGATGAACCGTAGTTCACTTGACTCCAAGCAACTGAAAATTGCAAGGCCTGACGAGGATAAAAACAAAACCCTAACAATTCCTGGCGCAACCAACGCCCACCCGTAGAAGTCATTGGATTTAGCTCATCATGTCGAAAAAAAGCTTCCACCGGTCTGGTTTCATTTCTAAACAAAAAAGAATATTTCAAAAGCCAAGACCAAGCAAACGACGGCGCCCACTCTCCACCATGGTCAGATAAATTCACTTGGTCAGCAACTTTTAGCTGAATTGCATCCACCGGATCTTTGCCCCAAAAGGACTCAACAGCCGTGCTCCATCCCCATTTTTGCAAATGCTGATACATTAACATGACACGCTCTCGAGTCGACATTGATGGATCCAAGTTTTCATATTTTCCACGAATATAAGATAACGACAGCGCACGGTGACTTTGAGTTTCAGCGCCCCAAGGCAGATAATGAATCAAGTATTGATAATCTTTCCCAGCGCCCTCTTCATCTTTTTTAGAGCCCTCACCATTCATCGCCGACAAAGACCAAAAACCACGATCCCACATTTTTTCATAACGAACGCCAGCATCCGTTCTAGCCACATAACTGTAACGCTCTGTTAACACCTGACACTGAGAGCAAAAAAAACGTCCATCCCATGAAGATTCAGAAACCTCAATCCAAGGATTGATCAACAACCCCACCTGCACCTGATCCTGAGCACTGGACAATTGTAAAAGCTGAATCGAAGCTTCGGTAAAATCTATCACGTACGAACCACCTGAAGACTGCCTAGCTGGCCCCATCTGCCCACGAAAATTGGCGACAACGTCCTCCATCGCATCAACGTGCGCTGCCAATTCCATTCCTGGATTTACAAATTCAGATTTATCTTGAACAGAGCTGGGCGCAAAATGATATTGCCCCTGGAAACGCAAATCTCCCTCGAACCACACATTGGTTTGCGCAAACACCGAACGACCGAACAACATGCCGACAAAAATGACAAATAAAATGTTGTGGCCCCGCAGGTTACGGATCATGATTTGCTCCTAAAACGTAAATCGTACTTGATTCTTTACACTATTTCAAACGATCATCAAAAGAGATGGCAAAAAAAAAATCAAAACGAAATTTAAAGCTTAAGGTTAAAAAAATTGGTACCGCCCTAAAGAGCATCAAATCTCTACCCAAAGTGGCGGTAAAAAAAAGAAAAACACTCAAAACTAAATCCAATCAAAAAACCAGTTTGAGTAATCTCAATAGCAAGCTCAACAAAAAGTTTAACAGAAAAACTAAAAGACTAAAAAGCCAATCAAGCAAAAAAAGCAAAAGTACTAAAAAGAAAAGCTCCTCTAAAAAATATATTTTCACAGCGCCTGGCAATACACTAAGTCTTACGGCAGCCGATCTAAAACAACCAAAGACTAACCAAAAGACAAGTCAAAAAAAATTAAAGCACCGTCTGCTTGCCGCTATCGACATCGGCAGCAACGCCATACGTATTGTCGTCGCCGACCACCATCTCTATCAAATTCGTGTGCTTAAAAAATTCCGTTTTGCGATTCGCTTAGGTGCTGATGTTTTTACCAGCGGCAAGATCTCTGAAAAAAACATGAAGCTTTCAGCCCGAACTTTTAAAAAATTTAGCGAGCTGGCTGTGCAAAATCATATTCATGAAATACGCGCCGTCGGCACCAGCGCTCTGCGCGAAGCTAAAAACAGCAAGGCCTTTGTTGATCTTATCTATAACAAAAGTGGAATTAAAATTGAAATCATCGATGGGGTTGCAGAAGCCCGTTTGATTTACCAAGCTATCCAACGCGAAATTCAGCTGGAAAACCACAAAGCCCTGCTCATTGATGTTGGCGGCGGCAGCGTAGAGCTGACTTTTGCCAACCAAGGAATGATGACTGCCACTCAAAGCTTCCCTTTTGGCACTGTTCGTTTGTTAGAAAAAATGCGCAAATTGCATTTAAGCGAACAAGAGTTAGCACCATTTATTAAAACTCAAATGGAACCAATTTCTCATTTTTGTTCTTCTGGCGAAAGTTTGCAATTTGCTATTGGCACCGGCGGCAACATCGAAACCCTTGGTAAATTGAAACCAAAATTATTGAAATTAAACTCACCAACTTGGCTGACTACAGCCGAACTTGAAGTGATCATGACCAAACTGCAAAGCATGAATCGCAAACAACGGGTCACTCGTTTAGGTTTAAGACCTGACCGGGCCGATGTGATCATCCCCGCAGGCTTGTTGGTACTTGCTATTCTGAAAGATGCGCGTTTGGATAAAATGTTAATTCCACATGTCGGCCTGAAAGATGGATTGCTGTGTTCTCTTGCGCAGAAACAAAAATTTTTCGACAAAGCCGGCGTTTAACTTATTAAAATTGAAGGCCCTTTATGCTTAAAAATATTCGTTATACATTTCTTGCCCTTACTTTGACTTTTTCAACTGCGGTTTTTGCCTCAGCAGAGCAAAACTCTCGCGGCCTTGTTATTCATGCTGCCGAATGGGGTGTGGGAAAATTTCATCGTAAAGACAACCAAGTCCACGTCTATCCAAACAACAGCTCATGGGCGCCATTTATTTTAAACAATTCAGCGCAAATGAATGCCAATCCTGAAATTCAAAAAAACTCAGACAACTCTTACAGCATTTTCTTTTCAACTTTGGATGAATTGATGACAACAGTTGAAACTTTGGCAAAACAAAATGCACAAACAGTTCAAATCCTCAATGTCCATGGTCACGGCCTGCCTGGTGCGATGTGGTTTCCTCGCGATCAACAGACATTAAACAGCCTTGCTTGTTACAGCTGGCAATCAGCAGCCAAAGGCAGCGACAATACAAATTACAGCCAATATTATTCTGCGATTTCAGCGCAAGATGTTGAATCGATTCGCCAGGCCAGCCAATCTACAAGCAGTTCAATGGGCTGCACCACGGGATTGAGAGATTGGAAATTAATTTTAGATAAACATCCACAATTTAAATCTGTTTTAGCAGAAGATGTAAAAATTCATTTTCTTTCATGTGTGGTCGGCCTGGGCAAAGCCGGAGAGGCTTTCGCAAATGGCTTGGCAGCTTTGTTGTTAAATAAAAATTCACAAGCGGAAATCCAAACCTCTGTGAACTTTGGATTGGGTGACTGGAGTATGCCAGAAGGAATGGGATTTTGGGATTACCAAACAGATGAGCAATTAGCTCGCGACAATAAAATCTATCCGAAAAACCGTCAAGATCGTGAGATCGCGCAAAAAGGTATTATTCGCAAAACACAAAATTTAAACCAAGGAATCACCAGCATTTTGATCAGCGAACAAACTGCAATGCCATTGGATGAAAGCGAAATCAGCGGCCCAATCACCAATGAAATGACGCCATCAAGATCACTGCAATTTATGTTGCGTCCAATGATGAAAATTCGCATTCCAGGAACGACCTTTGAAACGAGTTATGTGGAATTGAATAAGTAATTTTCTGGTGAGCCTCAAGTGAGCTTGAGGCTCAGGCCGGCTCAAGGGCTACGGACGAGTCCTCACGAGGCGGAAACCATTTTGGTTGCTACGTTCGCTTGGCATGTCGCTGAAACGAGCACCAGTACGCAAGTTCTGCGCACTATCGCCCCAACTACCGCAACGAATAGCTCGAAAAATGCCCGCTTTGCTTAACGGATTTTTTCCGCCAGGCAATTTATCTCCACCATCCCAAGAGTCTTTAATCCATTCGCTCACATTACCCTCTAAATCATAAAAAGGATTTCCATCAATCATTCGAGCTTGTCGTGTTGCTACGGCATGGGTTTGGTCTCCAGAGTTTACATTAAACCAACCATACTTGAGTAACTCAGCCTCATCATCACGATCAAAATACTTCTTGTTTGCATTTCCTCGATCTCGTGTCACAAATTCCCATTGAGCTTCAGTTGGTAAATCATAAATATCGCCTTTTTGGTGTCCGGAAATGAGTTGCACTAATAAATCTTGTGTTTTCCAATCACCTTGGCTTGATAAGTGATTTAGTCCATCGATAAATTCTCTAACTTCAGTCCAGCTTACATTTTCAACAGGATGGTCCGGTTTCATTTGAACATCAATTCCTTCGATAATCATTATGACACTGCCAGTGCCTGTTTTAAAATATGATGGATTTATTTTTTCTTTATCTGTTCGTTCACCCATTGCAATTTTCAAATGTGACCATATATATTGCGTGACTTTAATATCCATCATCGCAAATGGGATGGTGATTTCAGTCTCAACAGGTTTTACTTCTCCATCAATGTCTCCCATTATAAATTCCCCTGGACGGATATCATGGAGCTTTGCGGGAAAGAATGGGACTGTGGTCTTCTCATGAGCCTCGCCTCGGCGCTCCTCTTGACGGGTTTCTTCTTTAACGATTTCTCGCAAGCCTTGCAATAATATTTCAATTTCTAAATCACCTCGGGAAATGCTGGATTGAATTCCATTTCGAATGACTTTCTTTATCGACGAGTTCAATGCTTCTTTTTCTGAGACTGGATTGATCAACTGTCCTTGCTCTAAAGATCGTAGCATGTTCGTTAATGCCTCAAGACTGATATGTTGTTGGTCAAAAACAAGAGCTAAATAATTTAGTAAATTCTCAGTTCGTATTCTTGGCGATTTTTTTTGAGATATAGAACCTGAAGCCTGTGATTCACCAACTGGTAATTGCAAATAAACTCCAGAACAACTGTTTTGCATTGGTTGTTTGGCATAAGATAAAACCGAAGAAAATGTAATAGAAACAACGATCAGATAAGCAGCAGAATATATTTTTGAATACGCTTTAAATTGATTCAAAAACATTTTTTATTTTCTCAACTTTCTGATTTAAATTTAATTTCAAAACAATATTCAAATAAAAATGCTTATAGTACAAATCATAGCCAAGTTTTAAACAATGAATCCAAACCTATTTAGGATATCGAATCCATCGAAATTGCCTGAATAAATTTGGCGTATTTATAAATACAACCGCTTATTCCAAACCCTGCACATTTATATATTTTTGACAGGTAAAATGGTTAAATTTCCAAAGTAGCTACACATCAGAGTTGGCCCGTTAGTACTGAAAAATTAACGATTTAACAGCCACGCCCGAATCCGCATATAGCAGTTCTTTTGTACAGTTACATTTTTGCAGCTCTAAAACGCCTCAGCCATGTTAAAATCAAGAAACCGTTGAGATTTGATAAAGCTAAAGCAAAAAAGACCTCACGGTCATTTTTTATTTTATGTGGGTATCAATATCTTTTTTAAAAATATCACATCTTTTGCCTGAAAATACCTGTTGACGGTATACCTATATGTGGTATATTAATCTTGCGAGGCAACATGATATCCAGCTTTTGTCATACATCTTTGGAAAACTTTTTTTATAATGACGTGGTTCCTAAAAAAGCAGGTTGGTCAAACGTTGCAAGTATTGTCAAAAGAAAGCTTAACATGATAAATGCAGCAAAACTTTTGGGTGATTTAAGAAGTCCTCCGAACAATAAACTTGAAGCCTTATCTGGATCATACAAAGGGTTTTATAGTATTCGAGTAAATGACCAATGGAGAGTGATTTTTAAATGGTCAGATAACAACGGGCCATCCGATGTTGATGTTGTCGATTATCATTAAAGGAAATACTTATGAAGATTCAAAATTTTATTAAAAACCCGACAACCCCTGGTGAAATTCTATCCGAAGAATTTCTGAAACCATTAGCTATAACTCAGAAAAAATTTGCAGATCATTTAAAAGTAGATATTAAAACAATAAATCGTATTGTTAACGGAAGATCTTCGGTAACACCTGATCTCGCTCTAAAGTTTGCAGCTGCTCTTGATACAACTCCTGATTTCTGGCTTAACCTTCAATACTCTGTTGATATTTCCAAACTTCATGCTCAGAAATTAAAACTGCCAAAATCTCTTTTGAAAAAAATTGCAGCGTAAAACAAAAAAAATCAACAAAGCCGAGCCCATTCCAGCTCATTACATAAACGATAGTATTGAGCCCGATCAAGAACGAGTCCTCACGAGGCGAAACCCACATAGTTGTCGTGCATAACAGGCAAGTAGCCGTTCCGAATACCTGAACGTAAGCGCCCTGCGCGCCGTAGTTCTAACTACCGCCACGGATGATGCGGAGAGAGACCGTTGTTCCGACTGTAGTCTTCATTTAGAAAATCAGAGCTGCCAGATCAATTACAAAATAAATTCTTGTCCAGGAGCTGGGATCACACACGACCAACCCAGCTCATTACCTAAACGATAATATTGAGCCCGCGACGCAGCCAATTCGCCATGGACGATAAAAGTTTTTTGCGGTGGTTTTTGAATATGCGAACACCATTTAATCATTTCATTGGAATCTGCGTGTGCAGATAAACTTTCGATCGAAAATATTTCTGCTTCGACATCAATATTCATATGATGAAGCCGCAATGTACGCAGACCGTTTTTCAACAAACGACCTTTGGTTCCTTCGGCTTGAAAACCAACAAATAGAACTCCATTTTTTTCGCCAGGCAATTTGGTTCGCAAATGATGCAACACTCGTCCACCCTGCAACATACCCGAAGCCGATATAACAATCTTTGGTTCATCATTCATACACAGCAACATGGAATCATCAGCCGTTTCAACCGCATGAAAATTTTTGGCGTTCAGTGAGAACTCAACCAAGGCATCACCCTCACCAACCTTTAATTCTTCGGCAAAATGAGAATAAACAGAGGTCACTTGTTTTGCCATCGGGCTATCAACATAGACATCTGCAGGCGCTATCATATTATTTGTTTCTAATTGATGAATCAGATACAGCAATTCTTGCGTGCGACCAACAGCAAACGATGGAATCACCAAGGTCCCACCACGACGAATCACCTTATTAATAATATCAGCCATTTGTTGTGGCTCAAATTTTGGCAAACAACGATCACCATATGTGGACTCGCAAATTAAATAATCTGTTTCAATAATGGTTTCAGGATCACGAATCACCTGACTGCGACCACCACCTAAATCACCAGTGATAGTTAAAATTTGCGAACGAGAATCATCAGAATACTGAATTTGCACAATACAGCTACCCAAAATATGTCCTGCACGAAGCAAACGAAAACTGACAAAGGGACTGAGCTGAATCCATTTGTGCATTTCTACCGGATGAAATAATTTATTAGCTTTTTGTGCATCTGCCCCTGTGTAAAGCGGCAATGCGGGCTCATGCCTTGAATGTTTGGTTCGATTGGCAAAACGCGCATCTTCTTCTTGCAAGTAAGCAGCATCTAATAACAAAATTTTTGCGACGGCCTCGGTTCCAGCAGAGCAATAAATGGGACCAGAAAAACCTTCCTGCACAAGTTTGGGTAAATATCCAGTATGATCGACATGCGCATGAGTTAAGATGACGGCATTGTAGGTTTCTGCTCCCTCAAACTTTTGCCAATTCAGTTCGCGCAATTCCTTGGGTCCTTGAAACAAACCACAATCCAGTAAAAATTTAAATCCACGATGTTCGATTTCAATTTTGCTACCAGTGACAGTTTGTGCTGCACCAAGAAATTTCAATTTCATTTTCTACCTCGCAATGAAAACCACTGCTGCATTAAACTCTCACGATCATCCGGATGCGCGATCTCAATCAACGACTGAGCTCTCTCCTTGATGGTTTTACCATACAACTGCGCAATACCGTACTCTGTCACCACATAATGAACGTGAGCACGCGTTGTAACCACACCAGCACCAAGATGAAGCTGCGGCACCAAACGTGGTTGCCCTTTGGCACTCCGTGAGGTCATCGCGATAATAGCCTTGCCATTTTGCGAGAGATTCGCGCCGACAATAAAATCCACCTGTCCACCGACACCTGAGATGATTCGATTGCCAACCGAGTCCGCACAGACCTGACCGGTTAAATCAATTTCAATGGCCGAGTTGATCGATGTCACTTTGGGATTGCGAGCAATCACTTGTGGATTGTTAACATAAGATGCATCCAATTGAATCACTGACGGATTGTCATCTATAAAATCATACAAACGTCGACTGCCTAACAAAAATGTAGAAACAGTTTTTCCTGGATGAATTTTCTTTTTCGAATTATCAACAACACCCTTTTCAATTAAATTCAAAGCTCCATCCGAAAACATTTCCGTATGAATACCGAGGTGGCGATGATTTCCCAAAGCGGCAAGCACAGCATCTGGGACAGAGCCAATCCCCATTTGCAAAGTCGCCCCCTCATCCACCAGGGTCGCCACCAATTGCGCAATCAACTTTTCAGCAACCTTGCTTTTGTTATCATTTTTCTCATGCAGCTCTGGCAAAGCCTCATGCCCTTCCACAAAAAAATCAATCTCACGAACATGCAAAACACCGTCACCAAAAACCCGTGGCATGTATTGATTCACCTGTGCAATCACAATCTCGGCTGTATCAACAGCCGCTTTTGCAATATCCACAGAGGTTCCCAATGAACAATAACCATGACTGTCCGGTGGCGAAACCTGTATCAGAGCCACTCGCGGTGGACGAATGCCCTTACGAAACAGTGAAGGCATTTCAGATAAAAAACATGGCAAATAATCATTGTCTTCATAATTAATATTGGCGCGCATATTTGCACCAACAAATAAATTTACGACTTTGAAAGAATTTTTATAAATTGGATTGGCGTACTCGGCTGGGCCTTCGGTGTGCATGTGAATCAATTCAACATTCTGCAAACGAAAACTTTCTAAAACCAAATGATGCAAAAGAAAATTTGGAGTCGCGGCACCACCATGTACGAAAACTCGGTCACCAGATTGAATTTGCGCCAGGGCATTTTTTACTGATGAAAATGTAATCGAATTCAAAACTCACTCCCCTTTTTCTAAAACAATAATATCTGCGCAAGTTGATTCAAGTTTTAAACACAATGCAAATTCGCCAAGAAATGAAATTTGAGAAATCATTTTGCTGTAAGCAACAGATTCGGCACGAACAAGCAATTCATGAAAAAGTGGTGTAGGCAGTCTTAAAATTAAAGCCAAAATAGAAAAATCTTTACGCAAACGAAGTTCTAAACAAATTCTAGTTGCCTGATGCTCTGAAGGCTTTCCATCGGGCTCGCCACTTGCAAAATAAAAATGACAACCCTGTTCTTTAATCGCCATCAACGCAGGATTTTGTAAAAGCGATGAACCAGATATTTCCAGATCAGGTCGATCAAACAACATCCCAACCAACTGAGAAGCATCGCAACTGAGCTTTATAGATTTACCCTCATCCCGCTGCAGGACAAAAGACTGTGCGCCATCTAAATGCAATGCATTTCTATCGCCAAAGCTAGCAGCAAAATCTTCTTCATTAGTTATAAAACAGTATTGTAATTGCAGACAAATCTGTTCATTCAACGCAAAAAACAAGTCCCGCTGCTGTACACCTGCTTTTTCTTTTCCCCAGGAAGAATCATTAGAAGCCGAAACCTCGCTGGCCCCAGTCAACAAACATTTCTCAGCGACAAAATCCACAGAATAGGGACTGAAACAAAATTGTTGTAATATAATCTTTTGCATAACTTGTCTCGTCTTTCTTTAAGATTAGCGATACTCAAATCAACCTGACCATTGTCCTACAATCAGATTACAAATGACATTTAAAAAAATCACAAAAACAGTATCCATTTAGAAAATAAATAGCATAATGACATTATGGCTATAGAAAAACTGCTTCACCAAAAAACTGATATTGTCATTGAGCTTGAAAACGTAACAGTCTCTTTCCCGCCCATTGCAGCCCAGCTTGATGAAGACTCTTCCGACAAAACCGAAGACGTCATTTTAAAAAACATCAGCTTGCAAATCAAGCACGGTGAAACATTGGGAATAATTGGCCCAAGCGGTGGCGGCAAATCTGTATTGCTAAAAACCATGGCAGGTCTTTATGCGCCAAAATCTGGGCATGTTTACTGTGAGGGTGAAGATTGGCAAAATTTAAAATCCGAGGAAAAACGCAAACTGGCCCTGCATATCGGAATGCTCTTTCAAAAAAACGCCTTATTTGATTCTTTAAGCGCGGCTGAAAACATTGCGTTCCCCATTCAAGAACATATGCAATGGTCCAAAGAAAAAGTCGACCTGCGTGTACGCGAATGCCTGACCGCCGTAGGCCTGTTGGATGCTTATGCCAAATTGCCGCACGAACTCTCAGGCGGAATGAGGCAACGCTTGGCCATCGCCAGATCCATTGCTTTGAATCCAGAAATTAATTTTTATGATGACCCAACGGCTGGCCTTGATCCCGTAAATACTGACAAAATGATCGAGCTGTTAATGAAACTAAAACAGCGAATTATTCTTGTTGCTAATCAAGAAGTCATCGAAACAGGAACTCCTGAACAAACAAAAAATCACCCAGATCCACGAGTGCAACAATTTATTCAAGGCAAACTGACCGGCCCCCTGCACTGGGGCTAAAAAAAATTAAAACTTTTGCCAAAGTGATTTTATTTTTTCTTCAGCTAACAATTGGATATGGTGATCCCGCGTCTCGATCCAGCCATCACTCTTCCATTGACTCAACAATCTAATCACAGCCTCTTGACTGGCGCCAATTGCATCAGCAATATCTTGTCGAGTGATTTTTAATTGCGCAATGCTGCCAACTTTCTCAGTTAAAAAATAGGCTACTCGCTGTTCCAATGACATTCGTTGCAAACAACGATCTTTTTGCATTCGTGAAATTTTCTTTAACATCTGCGTTTGTGCATATTGAAACAAGGCAGGTTCTGTCAGCCAGTCTTGATGATAAAATGTTTTACTAAAACGTAGAACTTTTGATTTCATCATTGCTTTTGCCGAGACTGGATACACACTCTGCACCGTTGCATTTTGCATCAGCGCTGCCGCTATCAAATCACCAGGACCGACGACTTCGATCAACGTCGATGATTCAGCGGGAACTGAAGAGTTATCACCTTGCGATTTGACCAGCTTAAAGGCTCCAGATAAAATCAAATAAAAAGCATCTGCAGATTCATCTTGAGAAAACAAAAATGCATTTCTATCAAGTTGCAAAAGTTGACTATGACTTATCAACTTTTGCTGCAACTGAATATCCAAACTAACAACAGAGTTCAACGCAACATTGGCATCTGACAGCTGACTGCGCGGAAGATCTGAAAAAATTGTTCCCTGATCCATACAAAAAACCTCCCTCTTTTAATTATGCCCTGAGGAAACCATCAGTTGTTTTTGACAAAAATAATGATCGCCTTCTAATTGTACAACTATAACAAGACAACCCAACAACAGCATGATGACCTTGAATGAGGACTCTCATGCAGAATTAAAATCTATCAAAAAAAGCGTTTAGACCTGCTGATCTAAATCATACCCGGCATCGTTCTTTTGAAGATATGACAATGCCATCATCATAAATCGTGGAGGTTGAAATATCTTATGCTATCAAAATCGCAGGCGAAGGCCTTTTTCTTACTTGGAACAACTGTTTGTGCCGCAGCCTTTATCGGCCTAACCGTTGATACTTTTCAGCGGATACCGAATCAGACTCATGCAGAAAATTTAACCCCAGAAGTGATTCGTGGAAAACATCTCTTCGACACCAATAATTGCATGGGTTGCCACACAATTATGGGTGAAGGCGCATATTATGCACCAGAGTTGACCAAAGTTTTCGACCGACGCGGCACAACCTATATCAAGTCCATTTTAAAAGATCCGCAAGCAATGTTTCCAAACGATCGAAAAATGGTGAATTACCATTTTTCAGATGAACAAATTTCTGATTTAACAGCTTTCCTAAAATGGATTGGCGAAATGGATCTTAACGGGTTCCCAGCAAAACCAGATTTGATGCCAGCAGCTAGCTCTAACTATTCAAATCTTGTGACTCCTACTGTTTTCACTCTAACCTGTACTGCCTGCCACAGTGTTCAAGGCCAAGGCGGAAATGTTGGCCCAGCTTTGGATGGAATTGGCACTCGACGAGACGCTGATTACATCAACAAGTGGTTGCATGATCCACTGGCCGTAAAAGCAGATTCTAAAATGCCAAAAATGCCATTGTCCGAAGCTGAGATCACAGAATTGACAGCCTTCTTGTCGCAATTAAAGGAAAAATAATTTATGAAATATCAATCTCAAAAAGTCGCTTATTGGTTCTTTGCCGTTTGCATGCTTTTGCTAAGCTTACAATTGGTTTACGGTTTTATCATGGGCTTTGCACACATGGGTTTTGACAACCTCCATGCCATCATCCCGTTCAATACCGCTCGCGCTACTCACACCAACTTGTTAGTTATGTGGTTATTGGCCGGCTTTATGGGCGCAGCCTACTATATTATTCCAGAAGAGGTTGATCGCGAATTGATCTCTGTCAAATGGGCTTATATCCAATTGATTGCATTTGTCGTTGTCGGCGTGACGGCGGTTATTGGTTTTCACTTTAATTGGTGGGAAGGCCGCAAATTTTTAGAAATCCCGCGTCCGCTGGATTATCTCGTTGTTGTCGACGTATTGTTGTTCATCGGGGAAGATCAATGGCACAACCAAGGAAGTGGCCGGTTCAGGAGTTCAACGGCGTCAGGTATTACCGCAAGCCGCCGGGTTATTACAAGGGCGGTCGCAAGCCGGAAACCCTAAAGGCAAGCGGGCGGGGCGAGACGAACAGCCTGAACGACGCTTTGACGGTCAATGGCCAGCATGGCCAGTTGAACCCAACGTGGGTCGAGTGGCTAATGGGATTCCCGCTCGGATGGACAGACTTAAATCACTCGGAAACGCCGTAGTTCCACAAATTCCCGAACTCATTGGCAACGCAATTCTTG
>CAZMVK010000076.1:0-16163 GCA_964569545.1 uncultured Bdellovibrio sp. | reverse complement strand
ACGGATTTAGGACTTTGCCACTTGTTTGATGAGGCTTAGCGCCCCAGCGCACATTCAGATATTATATATACAAATGTATAAAAATACAATACATATGTAAAAGACGTATTAAAATTAGAAATAAAGCTGATTGCTCAATTAATATAGAGACAATCAGCAATAAAACTGGAGTTATTCATGAAAACTTGCAAGGTAAGCTGGTCTTTAGTCGTTATATTATCCGCTATAGTTGCTGCATTTTCTTATAAATTTACAGTCGGCGAAGTTAAGCCTTCTGAAGATGGAAGATTGACGGTGCAACTTTCAAAAGATGAACGTAACGCTTTATTGCTCGAAATGAGAACTTGGCTGCAGAGCACTCAGTCTATCCGTGCTGCAGTATCTGCAAAAAACTTCGAAGAAGTTAGCAGAGTTGCCAAGATTTCTGGAATGTCTGCTGAAGCCGATACGCCAGCTTCGTTATTTCGCAAACTTCCTGCGGCAATGAAAACTTTGGGATTTGATACACGTAAAAAGTTTGACGAAATCTCTGATGATGCAATCAAGCTCAGAAGTTCAGAACATACGATTAAGCAATTGAGCAATACAATGAATAATTGCATAGCCTGTCACTCGGCCTACCGATTTACCGAAGCCTATAATTCACCACTTCCCACTCGAGGCAATATGATTACGAGCGCACTCAAAAACCGCTAAAACCATATCCCAATTATAAATTCTTGCTTGTTAAGTATTCAACGCCTAACCTGAAACTCAAATGTTAAAATGAAATCACGATTATGAGAATTATGATTCAGGTTTTTGCGAAAATAGAATCTATAACATAAGGAATTATTATGAAAACATTCACCGTTTTATTTTTTGCCTTATCAATCACTCAAGCAACCATCTTTCCCGCAAACGCAGAAGTTATTGCAACATTTACTGATAATAAAGCAATCCTCAACATCCAAGGTAACGACGGGGATTTTGAGCACATGTACGAAGCCCTGACCGCAGACGAACGTGAGGTCAGTGGGACTCTGAGAAAAAACTTTGAATTAAAATCCTCAACAGATGAAATTATTTTTAAAATTGATTGCAACCGACTGCCAAATTCATTCGATGGCTCTTGCTTGCTAGAATTCAACCAGTGGGCATCTATTCCCGCCGAGATTACAATCGACAAAGAACGTGGCATGGTCTTGCTTGAATCGAAAGACAAATGGAGCGCACAAGAACTGGCTAAAAATTTTATTTCGCCAGCAGAACTGGGCGGGATATATTTTAGCGCCGATGGCAAACTGAGCATTCAGGCGCAGCAAGATCACTTTGGAAAAATAACCAAATTAATGATCTCTTTTTTATTGAAAGCTGACCGTAAACAACTTGATTGCGGCAGTTATTAACACCAAACCCAATATTTTTTTAATACTTGAACCCGAAAACTTAACAATTCCCAAGTAGGTACCGACCAGGGCACCAAGAACAACTACAAAAATCCAAATCAAACCAAGTTTTATATTAATAAAAGTTCCTGCCTTTGAAATTCCAGCTAAGGCAAATATCGAGTTCACCAGTACAAAACAAACCGACAAGCCCGCAGCTTCACGCGGTTGGGCCCACCCCGCAGAAAGCAACAAAGGTGTGAAAAAAATAGCCCCACCTGTCCCCGTTATCCCTGACAAAAAACCAATTAGACCACCAGAAAACATCGCTGCAGACTTTGGAATCACCCGTTCTTGAGAACTCACCTCTACGCTACTGCTTGAAGATTTATGAATGCATAATTTCATTCCTGCAATCAGCAGCAATACTGCTAGTAAGAAAAAAAAAATTCGTTTATCAATTACTAATTGAGAAGAAAAAAAAGCTATTGGCATTGAGAAAATAATAAATGGCCATACTTTTTTAAGATCTATCAGGCCTGCACGATAGAACCTATAAAATCCAATTAGGCCAACTGCAATATTTAGCATCAGAGATGTAGACTTCATTAACATTGGCTGAACACTCATCAGAGCCATCACCGCCGAATAACCGCTAGCCCCCGCATGACCAACAGATGAGTAAACAACTGCTACAGCAAAAAACAAAACCGTGATGATTAAAAAATTATAGCTAAACAATTCCATCTTATCAGTTCCTTAGAATCTAATTTATTATCTCATCAAATTATATAGTTTTTTCAACCTTAGTACGTTTTTCTGAAGACCAACGATCAACTTCGACAGATAGTTCTCCAAAATTAACTCTTTCATTTGCAGTGAGCTTAACTAAATCAATATTTGATAACTGAATCTTAATTGAACAGACAGATTTGTCTGACTGAACGTAATCCGACAAAATTAACACAGATGACTCTAGGAATGGATCCACAACAATCGTCAGTATAAAAAATATTTTTTTAACAAGATTAAATTCTTGTTCCAATATTAAATTTTTCTTTAATACACTTAGATCTTCTTGCGAAAAGCGAATTCTATTTTTCGAATCAAGCTTGATATTCATACACACCTCGTTGAGAACATCGTATATTTATAAAACCAGATTTAGCCAAGACAGACATCGCTTTTTCTGCACGCAATCCACCCTTACAAATTAACATGATGTTTTTATCTCGATTTAATTCTGGCAATATATTTTTTTCAATTTTGCTCAATGGCCAATGAACACTGCCCAATATATGAAATTGATTCCACTCTTCTTGTTCTCGAACATCGAGCAATAATTCATTACCTACTAGCGCACACTGAGCAACTTGAATATCTTTAATTTCTGATACGTCAAATACATGTCTCTGGCACAAACAATTTAGTCTTGGTTTAATTTTTAAACTTCGAAATTCATTACTGAGAAAATTAAAATAGTTTAAACAGCCAATCAACGGCTTAAAATCTGACTCAATGTTTGCATTATATAATAATATTTTTAAGGTCTCCAATGCCTGCATACATCCTACAATCCCTGGCAATGGACCAACTACACCAGCCTCTGCACAATTTTGAATTTTTGCTTTTGGCGGCTCTGCATACAAACATCGATAACAAGGCCCATGATTACGCCAAAAAACACTGACTGATCCTTCAAATTGCGAAATCGCCGCATAGACCATTGGCTTACCAAGCAAAACACAGATATCGTTAATTAAAAATTTACTTTCAAAATTATCACTACAATCTAAAATCACATCAAAATCTGGAAACAGCCTTAAAGCTAATTCTTTATTCAAATAACATGCATGCACGTCTACTCTTAACAATGGATTTAATTTTGAAATTTTTTTTGCTAAAACAGCAGCCTTGTTCTGTCCAATATCTTGAGCTTCAAATAATACCTGTCGATGCAAATTGGAAATATGAATTTGATCACCATCAACAATTCCTAAATGCCCAACCCCCATAGCAGTTAAATACTGAGCCGCAGGATGTCCTAATCCACCAGCACCAATTATCAACACTCTTGATTGAACAATTTTATTTTGCCCGCTTTCACCTATCTGAGAAAGCAATATTTGTCTTTGATATTGCTGCACAAAAATCCTCCGGTGTATTTATATTTTGAAATTGAAACTGATTTTCAACCTTTATTTCAGTGGTATCAAATGTTTTAAAAAGTTCTTTAAATGAATACTTTTTATTACCCATCTCGTCATTTTTTAGAGATTTTGTACAATGTAACTTTAAAGATTCTATCTTTGAATATAGTTTTCGTACGTCATTAAAAAAAACAGGTAATTGATAGTTCTCATAACGAATTAAATCCACATCCTGATCAGCTGACTCCGATAATAATCTCAAAGTTTCTTTGTCTAAATATGGCATATCTACAGGCAACAATAACAATGATTTATAGCCTGTATTTTGAATAAGATAATCACAAGTAGATCTTAAACCCTCAACTGGGCCCAGCCCTGAATCTTGATCTTCAACACATTGAAAACCAGGTCGTCGACCACTGACAAAAACATTTTTAACGCCAAGAATTTCACTGAGAATTCGCCATTGCCTGTTAAGCAAAGTCTCACCATTGATTAGCATCAATGCCTTATCTTGTCTCATGCGAGTGGACAGTCCCCCCGCAAGAATCAGTCCAGCTGTGCTCTTCATGATGATTAACCTTTCTGTGCTGACACAAGGCATGTCCCCGAACCCATTCTGTTTGTCCATCTACGTAAAACTCTTTTTTCCAAATGGGAGCGCGAGTCTTAATTTCTTCAATAATATAACGAGAAGAACGATAGGATTCATCTCGATGTCCAGTCGTTACAACAATCGCAACACTGGCTTCGCCAACCGACAAGCGTCCATGTCGATGAACAATAAGGATATTGCTATCATCTCCCCATTTACTCTTTGCTTCATTTGCAATCTGAGTAAAAACTTTTTCGCACATTGGTTTGAAGCAATCATATTCAACAGCAATCACTGACTTTCCTAAATTCAAGTTACGTACGAAACCTAAAAACGCATTGCTTGCACCATGCTCTGCGCTGGGATTCCATCTTGCAACCATATCAAAATCAATTTCTTTCTCTGTGACAATAACTTGAACTGTTGACATTTCAACCTCCACAAACAGGTGGTAACAAAGCTATTTCTGATTGCTGGCAAACCAAATCTGTCTCTTGCAATATTTCATCATGATTAGAAAAAGCGGATTCTGATAACAATGCAGAGTCTTTAAAATCAGTGCATTCTTGTGTCAGTTTTTGCAATAAAATTTGTCGTAACGCTGCCACATCACAATCTTCAGACAATTCCATTATTAATTGACCAGATGGAAAATATTTTCTCATGGCTCCAAACATTCTAATATTCATTGTTTTCATAAACAACATACCTCAACCTTGGCACCTTTTTCGATTCTTTCACCTTGCTCAGGTAATACAACCCATGCGTTTGACTTTAAAAGAGGACTGACCATAAATGACGCCTGACCTGGTAAAGATACTACCTTTTTTTCACCTGAGCTCTGTTGCAGCTCGGCTTTAAAAAAACACTTTAATCCTGTTGGTTTTTTTACATCATGATCTAGTGTCGCAAAGACAGAATCTATGCATTTATGTTTTTGCAAAGAACGTAAAAACGGCAATACAAAAAAACGAAGACCAACTGCAGTTGAAACTGGATTTCCTGGCACACCGAAAATATAACGAAAACGCCCTTTGTACTCTATAGATGCAAATAAGATTGGTTTACCTGGGCGAATCGCACATTTATGAAAGTGAATATCCGCGCCTAATTGCTCAAGAGCTGGACGAACAAAGTCGTAAATCCCCATGCTAACGGCTCCTGTACTAATAAACAAATCCGCGCCCTCATCAAAAGCTTGCCTTAAAGTATTTTGATAGTTTTCAATTTGATCTGCAACAATACCCATATTCAAAACAGAAAAAAAATGATCGCGTAAATAGGACTCAAGATAGAGACCTGTTGAATTTCTAATTTGCCCAGGCTGAAGTTTTTTAGTTTTACAATCCACCAATTCTTTTCCCGTAGAGGCTACCGCAATTTTAATTTTCCTCACAACTCTGAGCTGAGAAATACCCAACGTAGCTAAAGCTAAAATATGTTGATGTTGAATTTGCGTCCCAGCCTCAAGTAAAATCTGACCCTCTTTAAAGTCTTCACCGGCGCGACGAATATTTTCACCATAGCTTGGCTTTGAATATAAAATTATTTTTTTCTGATCTCCATCAGATACAACTTTGACATCTTCAATTTTAACAACCGCAAAAAAATTGTCAGATGGCAAAGCCGCGCCCGTCATTATTTCCACAGCAAGATAATTATTTTGTTTGTCACTGACACGATCTCCTGCGGCTAAACAGTCACCAACACTGACCGTAACCTCTACCCCTTCTCGCCAGTTTATAAAAATAGATTCCTGTAACGCAAAACCATCCATCGCCGAATTATCAAATGGTGGACTGGCCTCTGAAGAAATGACCGCCTCACTCAAAATTCTACCAACAGAATTTTCTAATTCGACAATTTCTGTATCTATAGACTGCTTATTTGCAATATCCATTAACACATTCAAACTTTCTTGATAACTAATCATAAGTCTACTCCTGCTACTTTCTCAGAATCATGATGTGGTTCGCCTCGAATCATTCGAATCGCATGAGGAATCAGCTCACCAATACTTTCAAGGCCCTGAGTAACTGCTTTGGGACTGCCTGGAAATAAAATCACCAAAGTTTTTCCAACTATAAATGCAGTAGAACGAGACAACCAAGCAGCATTGGTATATTTAGCACCATGCTGTCTTTGTAATTCGCCAAAACCAATGAGCTCTTTATCTGAAAGCTCACGAACAGTCTCTGGCGTAATGTCTCTTTCTGAAATTCCAGTACCACCAGTCAAGGCCAGTACATCGACATGGTCTTTCTCCGCTTTCATTATTATTTCTTTCAATGCTATTTTTTCATCAGGAATAATCTTATAAAAAACTTCTTGAGCCTGAGCGGCTTTAAAAAAATCTTGTAAAATCGGACCCGAGTGATCTGAGTATTTCCCTTTGCTAGCACGGTCACTCAATGTAACCACTGCGAATCGTAGACCTTTTAAATCAATGGACAACGTCTTTTTAACAGATCTATTTTCTGATTCAATTTGGTGTTGCGGATGAATCCATTTTCCAGACTTGCCGCCCTCTTTAGTTTGTAAAAATATATTAGCAATTTCAATCACCGGATCCACAGCTTTAGCCAAATCATAAATAGTCAACAAACAAGTATTCAAACCGAATAAGGCTTCCATTTCGACACCTGTTTTACCATGACAAATTACTTCACAATATGCTGTTACAGAATGCTCATGAATATCAAACCAAATTCTCGTAGAGTCGATTAGCAGGGGATGACAAAGTGGTAAATTTTGCGAAGTATTTTTTGCCGCCATGATACCAGCAACCTCTGCCATAGCTAAGATATTGCCCTTCGGCGAATTGCCCTCTCGAATCATTTTCATAGTTTTTGTACATACTGTTATACTTCCGCAGGCCACGGCTCGACGTCGCGTAATTTCTTTTTCTCCAACATCAATCATTCGAAAGTTTTGCTGCATAAATTATCCCCCAATGGCAGAAAGACTGGCCATGTCTCCGCTGTAACCATTATGCAGATTGTGTGACAATGGTTTTAATTTTAAAGTTTGACATATTTTTTCTAGCAAAAGTTCTTGCTGTGAAACACGCTGCAAAAGTGGTCGCAAATTCATATTTCCGTCGCCAAAAAGACACAATCTCAATCCACCATTTGCAGAAATGCGTAAACGATTACAACTGGCACAAAAATCTTTGCTATAAGCAGAAATAAACCCAATTCTACCAGCATAATCAGGATGGGAATATTCATTGGCTGGACCTGAAAGCTCATCTCTGTTTACCATCGACCAACCCATCTCCGTCATTTGATTTTGCAAAGAGGAAACAGGTAAATAGTGTTTTTTGAAATAATCTGCGTTATCTGAGGTACGCATCAACTCTATAAAACGCACGGACAAGGGCCTAGTTTGTATCCAACGAATAAAATTGAATAATTCTTCGGAATTGATATCTTTTAACAATACTGCATTGAGCTTGATTTTCTTCAAACCAAGCGCCAAAGATCTATCAACAGAATTTTTGATAGATTCACAATAATCAAAACCACTAATCGCTTGAAATGTTTTTGGATCAAGACTGTCTAAACTGACGTTCAGCGCATCCAGACCAGAATCAGATAACTGATTCAAAATTTTAGGCAATCTATAACCATTAGTGGTCAATGCCACAGTCTCAATACCGTGAATAGATTTAAGCATAGAAATAATTTCTACAACATCGGATCGCAAGGTAGGTTCACCACCCGTTAAACGAATTTTTTCTACACCCAGATTAGCAAAAGCAGAAGCAAGATTTTCAATCTCATGAATATTTAGAGGCGCCTCGCGGTGACAAGAACTATAACCATTCGGCAAACAGTAACTGCAACGAAAATTGCATTTTTCAGTTAATGAAAGACGTAAATATTTAAAAGAACGACCAAAATTATCAACGAGCATTTTCAAACTCCTTTCCCAGAAGGAGGCTTTTAAGTTTCCCTAAAAACCCCGGCGAATTTTTATTCGCGGCCCACCACTCGTAGAAGAAAATTTTAGTATTCTTCCTTAGAATGCGAGGGCTCGGAGTGATACTTATTTATTTATCGCAACAGTACCACCACAACATACATTTTCATCAGCCACCTGTGAGCTAAACCAAGTTACTCTTTCTGGCTTTACGCCCAGACGAGAACATTCGTTATCAACTGTGTTTTGCACCCAAGAAAAAACTTGTTTATAAATAGTAGAGTTTTGTACACCCTGTCTTTCAAGTATAGCTGGTACGAAACGCCCAAGATGTGCATCCATAAACTTCTTCATCGCATCGTGAACTATTTCACAACCGTCCATATCAAACATTTCATGTAGGTATAAATGTTTCATTTGTAACAAACTGTAAAACTCAAGCTCAACAGAAACATGATCCACCATTTCGCGCGCACCATCTTGATCCATTTCAAAACCAAAGGCTCGATAAAAACCTGCAATATCAGATAATTCATTGGCCTTAAACATCGCTCTTTCACGTCCAAACTCTGTTTCATATAATGGATTTAATGATTTTGAGTGATCAAAGATCTCAATATAATCAGATCTCAATTCATCTAATTTCTCAGTGCTTTGTAAAAAATAAGACAAATCTTTTTTTAATAATTCTGGCACCGTTATATTTTCATCTTGAAGCAACTCTGTAACTGCGGATTGAAAGTCAAGATCAGGATATGATGTTAACAGGGAAGCTAATACGAAGGGACCTGGTTTTATTTTTTGTTCATTCATTTTATTTCTCCAAAATATGTAAAGGAGTCCACACCATTGTTAAAGATTTAATCGCGCCAACTTCATTTTTTCCACCTTGCCAAACAGCAAAGCCTACGTTGCTAGTTTTGCCGACTAATAACTTGGAACCATTTTTATATGACAAGGGTCTTGCTACATAAACAGTCCATTCGCCATTTTTCCACTGACCAGAACCTTTAGCTAAATGTGAGTCCATCAACGCCGTCGTTCCAAATCCTTCTGCTAAAATCTCATCAACACCCGTTTTTTCAAACGACTGCGGATTTCCCGCTGCAGTTCCTCCTACATACGATTCTTTTTGCTCTTGTGTAGCTTCTTTGAAATTACCCTTTACTTTGAAATCCATCGGATACATGTCTGTCGTCATATTTGGATAAATATCATTAATAGCTTTTTTCCCCCGCTCGGCATCCAATTGATATTCGTAACGCCAGTGAAACATTTGTACAGGATCATCTTTTACGCCCATCATAATCGGCGGAGGAGATTCATTATTTTTCACTGGAAATTCTAACGCCACGGCGTCAGAAAACGTTGCAAGCTTTCCCGCTTCGCTAGGCTCTGGATCTTTCCATTTCATGCGAAAAACAATCCATTTACTGTCATGCACTGCCGTGACACTCAAGGATGCAGTTTCTGTAGTTTTTGGTTTTGGCACAACCATTGGTTGCCCCATCATACTGACAGTCTGATCAACCGCAGCTTTAGACCAAACTTCTTTATTTTTGTATTCTACTGATAAATCAGCAGATACTTTATTAACGTTTATATCAGCAAAAGCTGTAGGTAAGAATACCAACATTAAAGCACTTGTTAAAAATATTTTTTTCATAATTTCCTCACGGAGTATTGTTACGAACAGCACCAAATTTTTTGTCAAATGCTGGGCGAGTGTAAATATCTTCTGTTACCGGTACACGTACAATTTCGTCACCTTTTTCGTCATAACCAAAAGCAATACCTTTCTTAACTTCAAAGTTATGAATGATTCTGTCCGTGCTGCCCATCAATACAAGCAAGCCCTGCGCAATCGGATCATCTTTTAAATTTCTATATGCCTCAATAGCGCTATCAACATTTGGACCAAACATTTGAGTTAAGTACTGTTTATCAGCATGAATCGGAGGAATATAATAAATATTCGGCTCCAATCCCAGCTGTGGATAATACGGCAATGCCAAACCAGTTTTATGAATCAAATAATCTATCGGATTATTTTCACGTGATTTCCATGGCGGATTTATAAATCCCATAATTCTTATTTTACCAATACAGTTTTGCACGCACTGTGGCTGATAACCTTGCTCTACTGCTGGGTAACAACCAATACACTTTTCACTCACTCGAGTATGAGCATTGTACATGGATTTTTTATATGGACATGCTTTTACACACTCTCCATAACCTTTGCACCTAGATTGATCTATTAAAACGATTCCATCTTCTTGACGTTTGTAAATAGCTTTACGAGGACAAGCAGCCAAACACGCCGGATATGTACAGTGCGCACAAGTTCGTGGCAAATAAAAGAACCAACGATCATGTTGCAAGGAAATATAATCCCCCTGATTGTTGACCTGCCCAGCACAGTCATCTTCACCGTGATTAGGATACATCCAATCTTCATCTTGTGGCGCAAAGTGCGCAGCTCGTTCATTGTCAGCAGCTGCTTCAAAAATGGTTTTACCGTAATACGGTTTTTTCTTTTCCCACTCTTGATGCCCCATACGTTCTAAAACTTTAACATCCCAAGCTAATGGATACGATCCATACGGTTTGGTTTCAACGTTGTTCCAGAACATGTACTCTTGCCCTTTACCACCGGTCCATGTGCTCTTACATGCCAACGTACAAGTCTGACAGGCAATACATTTATTTAAATCAAATACGATGGACCACTGTTTTTTTGGTCGATTTTCATCGTAAGGGTATTCCATCTCTCTATCAATTTGCCAATTTTTTACTTTTGCCATATTTCCTCCTTGTCTCTATCGACCTATGCTTTTTTCTTTTTCATGAAGCCACCCTTTAAGTACTGCTTCATTGCTTTATTTTCATAGGTCGGTCGAAAACCAAGTGCTGCCGGCCTAAATAAACTTTTTCCATCTAATCCACCCATTTCGGCCTTCGTCACTTTGACAAAGGCTTCGCGTGGAGCTCCATTCACACAATGAATATCAGCCTCAAAACCAATGCCCATACCTTGGCCGAACATCGTTTTATGAACCAATGTTTCTGTTTGCAGAGTAGGTCGCAACCACGCCCTAGTCGCACTTTGATGACTGCCGTATCGGTACATCGCTTGATAATTTGTTTCTGGTGATTTCGCTAAACCATCTTGGCGTGTTTCTTGTCCTTTCACGCTGCCAAACGTTGCACCATACATATTATGCCATGTGCGCGCGACACCTTTTGGTGTGCCCGGATAATATCTTGCTCGCAACAAAAGACGCGCAACCTTGTAATCTTCAGTTCCCTCTTTCCATCCACGAAATGGACGATCCTCTGGATCTGCATCGATGAAAACATAGTCTCCATCTTCGACCCCCATAGATTTGGCATCATTTGGATTGATATCAACATACCCCTCCGTCACAAATGGCATACGCTTATCATGTCGATAGACATCTCCAAATGGACCAAAAAATACTGAGTTAAAATCAGTATCAATCGGCGTCGAATGCGCCCCGTGACGATATTTCGGAGTGTGATAAACATGTGAATACTGAAGTTTTAATTTTAAAGGATGTTTTGAATTCATAACTTCTTTGGTAGTCATCATCACATTTCGCACCTGTCGAGTTTCGCTTGATAAATCTTTTGATGAGAACCCCCAAGCCTCTGGCTGGGTTGGCCTGATCGCCTCATGTTTTTCAGCTAAAATAACATTGGGTTCATAATGAGTCGAATCCACAGGCTCGCGATAAACAACCAAGTTTTCACCATGCTCAATAAACTCAGGCTCAAATCGATAGAACTCTAAACGACCTGATTTTGTATGCCATGGAAGCTCTCCTAAAGCCTGTTCATATGAAGAGATTCTTGGATAGGTTCGCATATTCATCAATGCTGGAATTCCATTTTTAGCATTTTCATGAAGTTCTTCAAATTTGTAACCTTTCATCGAAGACGAAGCATCGATGATCCGCTGAATGTATTCTTTCGTCTCACCATCCCAAACAAATTTAAAGCCATCTTTTAATCTTGGCTCTCCGATCAAATCACCAATCGCTTTCGACACACCCGCAATCGCTTCAATATCGGATTTAGTATCAAAAATTCTTGGCAATGGTGTTTCTGGATATATCTGCGCAAATGGATTTGTGCACGAACCTGTCAAATCAGGATGTTTGGTCTCAGCCCAACTGTCCACGGCGTAAACAACATCCGCATATTCGCAAGAACCAGTCCACCACCAATCAGAGTAGGCAATAAATTCTACCTTAGGCAGAGTATTCATCACCACATCATAATGCCATTTTACGTTACCAATTGTAGAATTAGAATTATTGTTCCACATAAACTTGGTAGGTGTTGGCATGTGTCCATGTCCCGTAAACATCTTATTGCCAACCTTGAGTGGACGCTGACCATAATTAAAATAGTGTAACGATTCATAATGCAAATATTTTTTTACTGACGGCTTTCCACCTTTTTCTAAATTCAAATTAAATGGGTCTTCAAAAGTATAAACAGGTTCTCCACCAATAATTGCAGCTCGGTAATTACCAGCATAACTACCAACATTTCCACCTGGAAAGCCTACGTTTCTGGTCAATGCAGCCACTAAAAAGATAGCTCTATCTTTCAAGTCCGCATTGAAAAACTGATTCGGCCCCATACCAACTGCAAAAAGAGTTTTCTCTTTATTCGCAGCTATAAGTTCAGCAAATTTTTGCAAACCCTTAACTGGACAACCGGTAATCGCACTGGCTTTATCCGGCGTAAAGTTTTCATTGAGATATTCTTCCATTAAATGAAAATTCGTACGCACTTTGACTGTTTTGCCATCTAACAATTTAATGGTTTTTACAGAGCTTAATTTCGGATTGATACCAAGTTTTGTAAAATTTGGTCCAAAATCATCTCGAGTCACTGCAGCCATTTTTCCATTTTGATCAAGGACAACATAAGGTTGAAAATCATCTTTCATGGATTCAGCAGCAAACTGTTGCTCTTGCATTATACCTGGTACTGGCTTGTCACCCTTTTTTGTAAACTTCATGGTATTCAATTCAGGAGCGACATAACCAGCAATAACTTCCTGTGGTCTCAGCGGTTGCAAATTATCCATTCGAATAAGAAAAGGTAGATCAGTGTTCTTTGCAACCCACTCTTTATCGTAAAGATTCTTATGAATCAAAATTTGCGCAAGACCCAACGCAAATGCAGGATCTGATCCTGGCCTGATGACAGCCACCTCATCACATTTTGAAGCCGTTGCACTGTACTCGACAGTAACTGCCGCAATCTTAGCACCTTTTAATCTTGCTTCTGTCATCCAATGCGAATCTGGCATTTTGGTTGTAATCCAATTCATACCCCAAGGAATAATTAAATTTGCGTACTCTGTCGAAAATAAATCAAAATCATTGGTCTGAGAACCTGTGACCATCGGATGTCCAGGTGGCAAATCAGTATGCCAACTGTAAGAATCCCAACCTCGCGCAGAAACTGCTTTATCAGGAGAAACCCCACGTAATTTAGAATCCATCAAAGCTAACAAATTAGCAAAACGGTACATGCCAAACAATCGAGTCGCACCAAGAAATGCCATGCCACCGCGAAATTTAAATGACTGCAATCCCGAGCCTTCCATTGCATGTATCATTTCAGGTTCGTAACCTTGGGCTTTGAGATAGTCTTCACCTTGCTTGCCATTATACGTTTGTGCAATATTCACAGCAGCTTTCGCAGTAAGGGCATTGATCTCATCCCAAGTCATACGCAACCATTTATCTTTTCCACGTTGAAAATATTTAACATCAGGCTGACCTGTTTTTGCATCACGTGGGAATCCCGCATCAACCCACTGTTTAAATCCATGACGAACCATTGGCGCTTTTACGCGACGATCTCCATAAACCCGACGGACAAGCGATAAACCTTTTTGACAAATACGCGGATCCCAACGATGAGAAGCTTGATTTCCATATAAATCTTTTGCCTTACCATAACCGTAAGAAGGGCCGATACGAAGCACGACACCATTTTTAAGATGAGCTTTCAATAAACAATTATGAGTATCATTAGGCGCGCATAAAAAATGATAATGACCATCGGTCTTAAATATATTTCTATAAATATTTTCCCAATCACGATCTGGGTATGCGGCCAACGGGTTTTCAATATTCATTGGTTTAAAATATCTTAGCGGAGCAGCAAAAACATTTGAGCTAGCAAGCAGAGATGCACCAGCAGCTGTCCCTTTCAAAAATGTCCTTCTATTTAAACTTTTCTTAATCTCATCCATATAAACTCCCTCTATATGTTATAAATTTCACCAGTAAATAATGACAAAACCGCACTGTCTGACCAGTGTTCACCAATATGTGCATACAACTGACCATCAGGTCCTAAAGATAATTTAGTAACAGATTTATTGATCTCATCACAAAGACGAATTCCCTCTGGAAAAGAATGTAAAATGAAACTCTGATTCAACAAATTTATTTTGCTATTCGTATTCACTGGAAACAGTGAAATTGGTCCCAATACAACGGTTTGCATAGTGTTATGAGTCACGTCGCAATCAGATTTTTTCTCCACATAATCTGTTGCATTATTTTGCACAGCAAACTTAGAAATAAAAGAGGAAAAAAAGTTTCGGCGCGACATTTCCCTCATGTCTTTTCGCCATAGACAGCCACAGGACTGGCATCTTTTAGCCGAAAAGAAGGAAAATTATTTTCAACCCATTTTTCAAGCAAGCCTCGATAAATCGCACCCGAAGTTCCGCAGGTTAAGTTTTCTTTTGCTTCTAATTTATAAAATAAATTTTTTTCTGAAAGTCCTAAAAAACTGAGGCTGACCTTCATTCGTTCGAATTTTTTTTCAATCGTAGCTAGTTTTTCTTTCATCTCAATCGATAAAGGTCCCCAGCGCATTTCGTTGCTCCACAAAGCATCCGTCGGAACAACCTCATCTTGATAAAAAACATCAGTACAGTTCTGATCACCAACTACGACAGAGCTGTGTCGCATATATCCAGTATCATCGCCTAGACCAGCTACCAAACCATCAATAGCTTCGCGCCAGTACTGACAGTATCGCGATCCAATCTGTCGCCCTTGATCGCATCCCAAGCGTGTTAACACATTTGCAGAAATACGATTTTCCCAATCACCATTAAGACATGGAGATCCGAGTCGCTGTAGATGTCTAGAGAAATCCGTTCGTTCCCAGGCAAGATTATATTGCTTTTGATAACCAAGGCCTAGATTTCTCGAATTCAAAAAAATTATTTTAAGCAAATCTTCATATTGTGTTTCTGGCAACTCATTTATCTCTTTAAAAAATGATTCTTCGCTATCAATTTTGAAGCTTTTCAATGCAGACAGGCGCGAACGAAACCAACGCTTCGACAAGTCCTCAATAGATTGACTTAGGATCATCTCGACACCATCAGAAACATTATTAGAATTTAAATGATTTTCTGATGAACTAGTTACTCTGACTGTTTTTTCCATAAGCTAAACCTTTTGATTTTGCTCTTCTCTTACCTGTTGAACACAGGTTTGTGTAGAGCTCGTTTGTTCAACATTTGCCTGCACTCTATTATTATTATTATTATTATTATTATTATTTATTGGCTCAATTTGCATAACCGATTTTTCGTCTGTAATTTCAGTCATTCCCTTTTTAAAACTATTGATCGAACGACCTAAGGCTTGCCCGAGAGCAGGCAAACGACTGGGACCAAAAAAAATCAATGCGATAGCCGATATTAAAAGAATGTGAGTAATACTGAATTCGCCCACTTGCCCCCCAATCCTCATTTGGTTTTCATTTAGATTCACCGATGAGGCTAGAGGAATTGAAAAAAGCAGAGTATGAGAGAAATCATACAAAGTACTAAAATGTTATTTTTAATAAAAAAATTAGCAAAAATAAATTGCCATAAAATAGATTCAACAACTTAGCGTAGAGAGCAGAAGACTTAATTTTGTCGCCGCAACAAAGTGTTGCAGCGACAAAATAATATTTTAAATCTCCAACATTCAGCAAACAAAAACTGTCTTAACAAAAAATTAAGTATTACATTTACTTGAAATTATACCTGACAAAAAACAG
>CAZMVK010000075.1:0-16394 GCA_964569545.1 uncultured Bdellovibrio sp. | reverse complement strand
AGGATGAGAATGGTCAAAGACAACAATTGGGTTTGTATCTTTTAAAACAAGCAGTAACAGCAGATAGTTTTCAGATATTGGTGCAAAATTACCGCGAAAGCACTCCTGAAGCTTTGCGAGCACAGATTTACAGCGCTATGAAATCCTATTCTCAACCAGCTTATTTTGCTGAGCTGAATAAGGTTTTAATCGGTAAAGACAAAACGTCGACTCAGTTTGCACTTCAGATTTTACATTTGGCTTTAAATAAGACTGGAAATTCAGGCAATGTGATTTCAGCACAAGACAATCAATCAGCACGTTCTACGCGTTCAACGACGACAAATCAGTCACCATCATTACTTAAAACTTTTGTGCCGAATTTGCAAAAGTTGGCTTCATCGGATGACGTTGCGGTCGCGCAAACAGCCGATGGCTTGTTGCAGGAGATTCAGTCTTTAACGACAGTGGCGACAGTCAGTGATCTTGGTGCGGAGGGCTTGTAGGATTTTTTTTTATTTTTGCATAACAGAATACACAAACAAGAGCAGACAGAATACACTGACAGATAGATTCATTCAATCCATTCCTGCGAACTTTGTTGCAGTTGGCGCAGTGGCGCTTCTCGCGCAAAAAAACACACCACCACTGACCAGCATATAGCGCGAACATGTTTGAATCTCGCGAAGTAGCTATTCGTTTTTGCTTCTAATTTTTTGCCACACACTTTATGTATATAAAATATATTTATCAGATTGCCTGGACCTTGGTCTCGTTTTGTATTTTGTCTTTTGATTAAGTTTGAATTACTGCATTGAAAAATATAATTTTAAATCTAATCTAATCTAATCTAATCTAATCTAATCTAATCTAATCTAAAAGGAGTCAGTGCTTGTGAAAAAAAGTATTTGCGTGAATATATTGTTATTAGGAATAAGTCTTTTACTTGTAAATACCAGTTATGGAATTGAAGGGGTTCCTGAACGAAAGATTATAAAAATTGGTATCATCCCTGTTGTTAATAAGCCGATGGATCTTCGAAATTATAAGCAATGTTTTATAAAATGGAAATACAAGAAATATAACAATACCGGAAATGAAAAAATTCTTGATGGATATGAGGCAAGTGTAGTTTTGCATAAGGATGCATCGTGCGCTCCTGTTCTTCCTGCCGGATCGCAAAAGATCGTTTTAGATGTTAAAGAGGTTCTGCTATCCAAAATATTTTACGGTGGAAGTGATCCTGTAAATTTGACGAATGTACATTTTTTTAATACAGAGCATGATAAGTTCGGTGATATTAATCTGTATCCATTGTCAATGGTTGGAGATTATTGGAATAAACAGTTAAGAGAAAATGGTATTGTAAAGACAGCTATTGGCGATAATATCCATTTAGTAATAGCTGTTGAAGATTCTGTGGTAAGTACAGCTTCCTTTCTCAACCAAGTTCAATTTACAAAATACCTAGATAAAGCGTTTGATTCTAGTGGTATTAGCAAGAGCAAGTATGATTTTACTGTAATGGCGTACTTATCTTATCCTTGCAATAATAATTATCCTAAAAAAGACCAGCCCGGTTGCCATGAAACTACAGCCTCTGGTTCTAGGGGGACAGCTAGCGGTGTCTTGAAAAGGGTTTATGCGGAATATAATTTCTCAAGGGTACCTACAAATATGCTGTTTGAAACTATAATTCATGAATTGGGCCATTTACTATTTAATTTAAATGACACTTACGTTGAAGCAATAGGGGGAGTTAAGTACCCAGCAGGGGTTGTTAGTGTAGACAAAAGTGTGTTATCAAATGCTAAAACAATATGCTTAATGTCTGAGAGGTTGCCTAATAATGGTAATGAACCTTATAAGAATGCGAAAACAAAAAATTATCAGATGGATACTATTCCCAGAGATAGGCTATCTCAATATGGATTGCCACCATTTTTCTTAGACAATCCTTATGCTAATGTTTTGTGCCCATACGATTTATCAATCATGAATAATTCAATTTTTAATGGTGATAAAATGTATAGCACCATAGCTTTGAAAAAAACTGAGACTAATTCTGAAGAAAAACCGTCTTGTGATAGCCAAGACGTCAATGAAGATGTAGGCGAAATTGACTTAGGAATTCGCTTTGTAAAAAAGAACGTTTTTCCTATAGATTCAGAAACAACGGGGAATATAGTGTATTCAATTTACGCCAGAAATTTTGAGGCTAAAGAAGGCGTTGATTATAGTTTTGGCGGCTATACTTTATCAAGACCATTAACTATCACATTGGATAGAAATAAGGCCTACGACATACCATTAACGCAAAAATTAAAGATAATTGATAGGCCAGGTAAACAAACTAATAAGCGGCGTGTGCTTATTCAGTATAGTAAACCGGGGATCGATAAAGTTGAAATAACCGATAAAGGCTGTGTGTTTTTTAACATTATAGATAATGATTAAGAAGTATAAGTTACGACATAATCTGACGCATCTGAAGCTTAAAAAATGTGTATAACTCGGTCGCCTTTTTGTTTAGCAATAAACAAAAAGGCTCAACGCGATTAGAGTAGATAATTGAATTATGAAAATATATTAAAATCTTAAGTAGGCCTTATGATAATAAATCCATAGGATGAGCTCAGATAAGGACATTGAATGTTTCCAGGAAAAAATAAACGAAAAGTCATTCTGATTGATCCTAAATTTCAAATTCGATATATTTTAATAAATCTCTGTATTGCTTTGTTTGTTGGGATCAGTATTTATGGTGCCAGTTTTTATTTTGCATATAAGATGAAAAAAATTGGTTTAGAATCAGGATTAGCAGAAAACAGTATTTTTTTTAAATTAATAGATCAGCAAAGTGTTTATTTAGGTCAAATAATCATGGTGTCTTTGATTTTAGCTACGACAATTATTGTAGTTAGTGGTCTGTCGATGTCTCACAAGATTGCAGGGCCGGTGCATAATTTAAAAACCAATTTGATAGACCGAATTCATAAAAATCAATATCGACCTTTCAATCTTAGAAAAAGTGATTTCTTTCAAGATTTAGCACTACTTTTAAATCAATACGATGAGCACATCATAAAATCCAAGCCACAGACAAAGACGGACAAAGGCTAGCGATGCGTGTAATAGTTTTTCTTTTCGTGTCGCTTTGTGGCTGGACGGCGTATCGTTACATTTTAAAAACAACTGCCAGTGAAAAAAAAATTCAAGTGATTATTAAGGAATCAAATGAAAACGCCAATGAGAAAAATAATCAAAACTTGTTAAGCGAAGTAGAGGTTGTTGTTGATCATGTAAATTTGACTGCAAACAATCAAACAAAAAATGCAGACGCAGTCGTGGTGCGAGATGACAATCAAATAATAGCAGGTTTAATCGAAAATCCAATGGATGAAATTCAAAAAATAGAAACAGATATAGAGCAAGTCCCATATCTACAGCGCGCATCTAGACGTGATCATCTGTATCAATTGTTAGACGATAACGTACAGAATAAAGAAATTTCTGAAAAGTTTTTTATTAAACAATTTGAGCAGATATCAAAAAATATTGAAGAGGTAGATTTAGTTTATCAATATAGCCGCTTGATCTATCAGGTCAAACAAAGTTCGGATGATGTGCATGTATTGAATACACTGGCCTATTTAAAAAGCGTCACAGAGCATGATCAAATTAAATTGCAGATTGAAAATGAAATTGAAAAAATTCAAAGTAAAGATGATTCGCATTGATTTATAGTCGAACAAGTTAGGCAACACCAAGATTGGTATAGGTTATAAAAACAATGTTGGCTTTCGCCTCGTGCGAAATCGTCCGTAGTAGTTCTTCCTTTCAAAACCTAAATTTTTAAAAGTTTCATTAAACTCTGCCACGGCAAGATTTGAACATCATCAATTATTCTTGGGTTTCCATCTGGTAATACGACAAATTTTTGGACTTTCTTGCCAATAAATTTTTCGAAACTATTGAGGCCGCCGAGATCAGACTTGGAAAAACCACCGGTTTTGATTTCGATTGCATATGTTTTGCCTTCAATTTCCAGAATCACATCGGCTTCGGCTCCCGCGTCCGTGCGATAATTTGAAATTCGAAAATCCATTTCGCTTGCACGAAGTGCTGTAATCAACTGAGTCACAAAAAGATTTTCAAACAATTGTCCTTTGCGATCATCAGAGCAATTGAAATTACCAAGCAAAGCATTGAGCACGCCATTGTCAAAAAAATAAAAACGCGGATGTTGGATCAATCGTCTTTTTTCAGATTTGGCAAAGGATTCCAATCGATGGACTATCAACGTGTCTTCGAGAATTTCAAAATACCTTTGTATTGTCTGTCTAGGAACGCCAACATTTTTCGATATTTTGCTGAGATCTAAATAATGAGAAGACTCAACAGCAATATTAAAAAGAAATCTAGTGAAGCCCTCTATATTTTTGGTCAATGCCTCTGCTTTGATTTCTTCGTTTAAATAGGTCACAGAATAACTTCGCAAAAGTTTTCTAATTTCTTTGGTGTCGGTGTCGGTGATGACAGCGGGCAAGGATCCAAAGCTCAACATAAAATCTGTTTTAGCTTTATAATCCATTTCACTGCTGGTGATCGGTCCGAGATCGTAAGAGTGCACCCGGCCAGGTAATAAATTTGCTCGCCCACGGCGAAGTTTGCGAGCGCTGGATCCTGTCATGATAAACTGATAGGGTTTCTTTTCATCAATCAGATACTGGATAGTATTGAGCAGGCTAGGGACCCGTTGGATTTCATCGATAGAAACCAGTCCGCCTTTGGGAAGAACTGCGGCCAAGTTTTGTTCAAGATAATCAGGGTTTTTGATAAATTCCAAAAAGGTCGATTGTCGAGCCAGGTTAAACTCTACGTCTGGTTGAAGTCCTTTGAGTAAGGTAGATTTACCAACTTGACGAGGTCCAATCAGTAAAATGGATTTCTTATTTTTTAAACTTTTTTGGATTTGTTTCTGTAGAGTTCTTGGTAGCATATTTTATATTATGAAACATGGTGGTAAAAATACAATGTATTTTTACCACCATGTTTTGATACGAAGATAAGGTCTAGTTGATCGCCTGATTAGCGCAGCATAGCTGTCGGCTTCCGTCTCGTGCGGACTCGCCCATAATTCAAAGATCGTTTCCAATTCATATTATAATTCAAATTATAAAATCAGAAACGATCTCTGTTTGTAAACAAAACCGAAACTAAGCTTTTGCAGCTGGTTTGTTTTTTGCTTTTTTCTCTTCTGGGCTCAAACCCCATGGAGAAGATTTTTTATCATTGCCACCACGACCGCCGCCGAATCCACCTTTGCCACCACGACCACCTTTAGCATCAGCTTTTGGCGCAGTCGCACGGCTAGCATCAACCAAAAGTTCAGGTACATAATGCATTTCTTCAACCTGAGTCGCTTTGTGTGGAGCAGTTTCGCCTTCAGCAAGACTGATAACGATCACGCGTTTTAAGTTCTCAGTTGATTTGCCGGCAACTTCTAAAGCGTTAACGAAATATTTTAATTTGTCGCCTTCGTATTTGAAAGCTTCGCCCAAACTGACAGTGATTTCGTCAGCAGATTTTCCTTCGGCAGCCAATGCAGCTTTTGAAGCCAAACCTTTTGTTAAAATGAAAGAGGCGAATTCTGTTACTGATTTCATGTTTTGTCCTTTGTAAAATAAGAAGGGCCATCATGGAGACAAATAGGTCCTGCGTCAATGTTTGAGTGTTTTTTCAGCTGAAATCCATCTTGTAGCGGCCCGCTTTTGACGTTAAAATTTATAAATGCAGACAGTCTTCAGGAAAATTCAGCAAACAATTCAGCAATCAATCAAGTTTCGAGCACTTTTAGTGCTTATTCTTTGTCAGTTGTTGGGTTCTCAGGCTGTGGCTTCGTTGCCTATTCCCAAAAATATGACCAAGGCCGAACAAAGAACCGCGGCCGAGATTTTGGGTTACACCACGATGCCAAAGATATTGGGTAATCCATATGCACTGGGCGGTTATGCAGGGGTTGAAGTAGGTTATTCCTTTGAGGTGTTAAGAACCGATGAGCTGTCGCGTTTAGGTTCAAAGACGCGAACGCAGACCGAGACCTCGTATTCGATTTTCAGTTTTGGTAAGGGTTTGTATAACAATGTCGATATTTTCTTTCAACTGACGCCGTTCACTCAAGAAGAGTCGATTTCTAATTTTGGTGGTCAATTGCGTTGGGGATTCTTTCAGGCTGAATATTTGCCAATCAGTTTGGCTTTTAATCTTTCGGCGAACACCAGTAATTTTCAGAATTTGATTTTCTCTAATAATCAGGGAGCTGATTTATTGGCCGCAGTCAGCGTGCAAGATTTAACTTTGTACACAGGGATTGGGCATGCCAGAACGATCAGTCATTTTGTTGGCGGGGTTGATGGCATCACCGTGACTGGTGATACTGGTATTGTTGATAGCAGTCAGATTCATTATTTGGCGGGGATTAATATCAAACTCAATCAGGTTTTTTTAGCCTTGCAGTTGGATCGTCACACGCAAGAAACTTATTCGGCAAAATTAGGTCTTCGTTTTTGATTTTTCGATTATATTGGTGGTGGATTTGCCATCGACAAATTGCAAAGACATCACTTGACCACCATAAGACATAACAAAAGAACTGCCGACGATGCTTTCAGGTTTCCAGTCGCCACCTTTGACTAAAACATCAGGATGAACATTTTGAATTAATTTTTCAGGAGTTTCCTCGTCAAATAAAACAACCAGATCCACAGCGCCAAGAGCGGCTAAAATTTCTCCGCGATCTTGTTCGTTTTGTATTGGGCGAGTAGGTCCTTTTAATTTGCGAACACTGGCGTCGGTGTTAATGCCAACGACCAGGGCCTCGCCCAATGCGCGAGCTTGTTGTAGATAACGAACATGGCCGACGTGTAAAATATCAAAACAACCGTTGGTAAAAACTATTTTATGATTTTGACCAGGTTGGTTTTGTTTACGCAGTTTTTCTAATTCTGAAGCCAGTTGTGACTGGCTGATGAATTTACCCATGAGTTTACCTATTAATTTACCTTTGGGAATTAAACTTTTTTGTACAGCTGCAATCCCAAAACTTGTCCCAAAAGATCACGATTTAAGATCATTGAAAGCAATGGGAAAATGATTCCACCAGTGATCACAGTCACCGTCGCACGAGCTAATACTTTTAAGGCGTACATATTTGTACCCATCTGATTGGGTTGACCCAGGCGTTGATCAAAGACCCACTCGCCAGGAGTGAAACCTAAGAAAATACGATTGATCACAAGATAAATCCAAGCTGTTCCCGCGAAAAGAGAAAGCAAAGCCAGGTAAACCATTTTTTCTTGATCAGGGTGATACAGGTTCGCCATAAAATCGACTTTGGTTACCAACAAGGTGATGATCAAACATAACAAGCTGGCTGCAGTTACCAACATGGCATCTAACAAGCTGGCTGAAAATTCAATTTGAGCTGGTTTGAAAGTCACGATTGATTTTTGGTGAATGATGTTTTTGTTTTCACCAAGATTTAATTTTTTATTGTCCTGCAGAGTTTTTAAAATTTCATCAACAGCGGTTTTGCTTTGAACCGAAGGCTTGCTGACTTCGTCGATGTTCATACCAGCTAGACCAAAGTTTTTTCTTGGCAATGGCGGTGTTAATTCTAAATCAGGATTTAAATTTTGTAAGGCGGCTGTTGCTGCAGCACTTTTGGCAGTTTTAATGCCTGTCGTGGACTCTGGTTTTTTATGAAAACCAAGTCCCTCAGTAAGGGGGCGAAATTGAAACTCATCATCGTCTTGATTGTGATGTAGTGAATCCATTTACTGATGTCTCCTCATATGTCCAAGTTCATACTTTAGGATGGCTATCAGTGTGATGCAAGCCGTTTCAACTCGGAGCACTTGATCACCAAGACTGATTGGTTCCAGTCCTGCTTGACGAAATTTCTCGACTTCTGTCTGGGAAAAGCCGCCTTCGCTGCCAACAAAAACCCATATTTCATCGGCCTGTTGCTCTTGAAAATTGGCTAAGGCTTCGGAAATATTCAAGGTTGTTTCGCCCTCGAATGCAAAGAGACCTTTGATGATTTTGTTGTCGTTATCCTTGTTAGAAGAAAGACTATGGTTCCGACTTGGCGGGTTAATTGTCGTTTGAGTATTTTGATTTTTGATTTGAGCTAGCAATTGGTCCAGATCCACAGGCGGTGGAAACTGCATCAAATCACCTCGGCCAGATTGTTGAGTAGCTGAAACAACAATTTTTTTCCATCGTTCAAATTTGGCTTCAGGCCACGAGCTTTGTTTGCGTACAAAACTGTTGTCAGAAAAAAAAGGTTGAATGCGCGAAACCCCCATCTCCACAGCTTTTTCCAGAACTGCTTCCAGCACAGGAAAGCGCGGAGTTGATAAAGCTAAAACCACACGAGGAGTAGGCAATGCCGGCAGTATGCGGGTTTCAATAATTTCGGCTTGAGCCTTTTTTTTGTCTTTGCTGAGAACTTTGACCAAGTGGGCGTTTTGGCCATCACCTAAAATTTCAAAATGCGAACCCACATCCTGGCGGCAAACATCAAAGATGTGGTGAAATATTTCGCCATCGATTTGTACAATGTCTCCAATATTCAGTGAACTGTTAATTGGATCTTGGGAGTCATGAATGGATTCAAGCCAGTAGCGTCTCATGACTTTAACCAGTAGCCCACCCATTCGTCCTTTTCCAGGCGACGAACGACTTTGAGGCCTGACTTTTCAATAAATTCAGCAAAAAACTCGTCATCTCGCTCAGTCAAAATTCCAGTCAGAAACATTTGACCGCCGGGTTTTAAAACTCGTAACAATTCGTCTTTCAGGCGAATCAAAACACCATCGATAATATTGGCGACGACATAATCAAATTGTTCGCGGACTTCTTCAAGCATCTTATCAGTGATTTCAATGCTTTTATCGTTGGCAGAATGTTTGTTTCTTTCTACATTTTCTTTAGCTACGCGACGGGCTTCGGGATCAATTTCTACTCCCAAGATGCGTTTGACACCTTCGCCATTTGCAATGATGGCTAAAATGGCGGTGCCGGTTCCAACGTCAATCATGGTTTGATTTGGGCTTTTCGTCATAGAGCCAATTTTGTGAGCAAAATAAGCCGCCATTTTTGTCGTCGCATGAGTGCCTGTACCGAAAGCCATTCCTGGATCAATAAAAATGGGTCGTTCAGCTTCTGCTGGTTTTTCGCACCAAGAGGGCACAACCCAATAAGGTCCAACCAGTTTGAATGGGGCAAAGCCTTTTTTCCACTCGGCCAACCAATCTTTGTTTTCTTCTTCGGTGATTTCCCATCTTAGAAATGGCGCCCAGACAAGCAGCTGGTCAAAGAATTCACAGCCTGGTCGTTCGGTGAAATAGACATCAAGATCATTAGCTCTGTTCTTGATAATATCTGGTTCATAGGTCAAATCTGGCTGCGAAAATGACAGAGCCTCGGTCAGACCAGTCGCCCCGCATTCAAAGCTGTGAGTTGTGATCACGTCCTCTAGGTTCGCTGGAACTGAATAGAGGCGGATTTTGATAAACGAATTTTTATTGGTATTTGAATTTGTATTGTTCACTCGGACTTTTTATCAGATGGCTTTTTGTTGTCAATAAAAGAGCCCTCCGAAGTCAATTGATCGCCAACCATCATGCCGATTTGTTCAAGCATGGCTTCATTTTCACGCGAGGTGAGCTTAAATTCACGGCCAACAGCAATGCGACCATGGACAGCGATGATTTTAATTTGACCGACTGGGACCTCAAGTTCGCCAAAGCTTTCCGTGCCGGTGTTGTCTTTAATCGCTAATTTGCGAGTGACCGTCACGACCATATTCTTTTTTAATTGATTGCTGGTGCCAGCATTGATGTAAAAATCTTTGTAAATAGGGGCCTCATCTGCCAGAGGAATGTTGCGACGGACCTCGATGATGTTCATGTCAGCGCCGAAGACTTCCCATGATAATAAGAGTGCGAAAATGATAAATCCTGAGATTAAAAAAAAGCGGCCAAGAATATTTTTAGGCATGACAATCCCTCGTCCATTTTATTGGGCGACATCCTGTCTGTCTTCATCCTGCGTCCGTGCCGGTGAGTTGTATTTGTTGCATGAGACCGCAACCTCATTGTTGTGATCTCAAGTAACATTTCGGAGTCGCATCTAAAAACTTGATCGAATTTGAGCCAAATTAAATTTTTAGTATTATTTTTGGACTTTGGGCGCGTCTCTATTTAAAGCTGGCACCTAGGTATTCACTTTTAACATTTGAGCGAAATGGAACAGAAAGACCTGATGGTCATCTAGAGTGACCCAATTTGTGGTGTTGTAGAATGATTGGTCGGTAAAGGTTTGTGGGTTTAAGGTGGTATTTCAAAGTTTATGACTCCAAGTGGTTTTAAATAGATAATGGCGGAATAATCTCTACGGAAATAATTTTCTATTTCAGGCATAGAATGTGCTTTTAAGTTTAGATGGAGGATATCTTTGGCGCTACATCGATATCTTTTAACTCAGATTTAATTCTAAGTTTTTGCATCATTTTAGTTAATAAACGTTATTTAATTATACGGAGATTTCTATGAAAAAAAATATGATTCTTGCTATTTTATTAGTTGTTGGTGTGAAGGCTTTTGCAGCTGATTCTGGCGACAAATTGGATAATATTGATTGTTATATGCAAATTCAGCAGAGTGCAGATGATTTGCGAAATGAATTGCAAGAGAGTCGTAATGATTTTTCGCGTATGACAAAACGTCAGCGTGCCGCCCGTAATTCTGAAATGAAAAAAGAATTACGTCAAATCTCTCAGCGTATGAGTGTAATTAATAAAATCGAAAAAGGGTCTTTGCCACCAACTCTCAGTACTGCGGAAATACAAACAGCCAATGAGATTTGTGACGATAATCAATAAACAGAAAATTTTTTGAACTGATATGATATAGGTAATGTGATTTTCTAAAGAAATAACTTTAAAAACTTGGTTAAGGAATTAAAGATGAAAAAGCAATTAACATTTTTAGCTCTGGTTTTATCTACTATTCATACTTTGGCTGCTGAGCCAGTTGAATTGCGTCCAATGGGTTTAACGATCTTAACCAGTGGCGGGGGTTACAGCCTATATTTTTCTTGTTTGGAAAAAACAATAGATGGTTGCTCTAAAATTGTTGCTGTCAGCAAGCAGAATTCTTTAGATAAAAGAAGTGAGATATCTAATTATGAGAATTATGAGAATGATGATAAGGCAAAGAGACTTGCTGTTGTGAATAGTGAAAATTTAGAAAACACGACCAACAAACTGCAAGATGTAATGAATCATGATAATCAAATCATTAATGAAAATATACCAGTCATGCCGGGACAAGCCTTTGAACGAATAACTATTGGTACGGCAATGGAATTAGGATTGGATAATTTATCTGAAAATATACAGATGGTTGTTAAGGTACCATTTGTTATCGCAGCTCATATTATTAATGTTGTGGTTTCTCCCGTTTCTTTTTCGGGAAAAATTATTCATTCGAAACTACATAAAAAAAATGCGAAAAAATTAATTGAGGCGATGCTCAATCCAAAATATATTGGTCAACAAAAGGTTGAGGATAACTTTGTTAATCTGCAAAATCTAATCATTGAGACAAGCGTAAAGTAATATCCAAGCATCCTGAATCATTAATTCTTACGTGAGTGTGACCAAAGAGGACACACTCAAGTAATGAGGTTACAACGTAATAGAGTTTTAATCTTTTTAGTTTGTTATAACTATATATATGATAGTAAATTCATTGTAAAACCTATTAGTCCTTTTGACTGTGATCAGTGTTAATAAGATTGTTGTTGTTAAGAATGCTAAATAGTAAAAGGCGCTTTTTTGACCGCACCAAAGAATAAATCAAAAAAATAACACTACAAAAATCTGGCGCCAAAAATATTTCAACAAAATTTCTCTGGACCAATCGCCTGCAAAGATGCCGAAAATAGATAATATTCACGACCTACGAATTGAAAAAATCAAATTTCTCCTCTGAAAAATCAAAATCCAAACTGTTTGTCTAGCGTACTCAAAGTCTAGAATGAATAATATTTTATTTTTTTCGACTGAAGTCGCGTTGAAGTTTTGACGTTGCTCCCGAAGAGTATGTTGCGTGAGTCATACAGGAAGTGATGATCGCACTAAAGAAGATGGACATTACATGGAGGTTAAAAAATAAGACTACTGAAAAGTAGAAAAGGGAGTACGCAATGGGAATGAGAGTGACGACAAACATAAGTGCGATTAACGCACAAAGAAACTTGCAGCAAAGTCAGCGAGTGGTTGGCAAATCAATGTCACAACTTGCGAGCGGAAGCCGCATTAACATCGCAGCAGATGATGCTGCTGGTCTGGCAATTTCAGAAAAAATGAAAGCAGGGATTCGCTCTGCACGCCAAGCTACAAGAAATGCGAATGATGGTATCTCGATGGTACAAACTGCAGAGGGTGGTTTGAACGAAATCGGTAACATCGTAACACGATTACGCGAGCTTGGTATCCAAGCAGCCTCTGATACAGTCGGCTCAACAGAGCGTGGCTTTATGAATAAAGAGGTAACACAACTCAAGAGTGAGATTCAGCGTATCTCATTGGCAACGAAATGGGGATCGACCAATCTTTTAGATGGTTCAACTCCTAAATTCGATTTCCAAATTGGTTTGTTTAACAACGAAAACGAAGATCGAATTTCATTCAATGCTTCGGAAAACAACGCACAATTGGATTCTCTGGGACTAGGAGAGCTTGATTACACCACTAAAGAGGGTGCACAAGCCGGCTTATCTTCATTAGATATGTCTCAAGATTCTATCAATGGTATGCGAGCAAATCTAGGTGCTCTTCAGAATCGTCTGACTTCGACAGTAGACAATTTGGGAGTATTAGAAGAAAATATGTCAGCAGCTAATTCTCGTATCAGAGATACAGATGTTGCATCAGCTTCTTCTGAAATGACTAGAAATAATATTGTATTACAAGCGTCTACAGCTACTTTGGCACAAGCTAATCAGTCCAGTCAGCTTGCGTTGAAATTGATCGGCTAATGATCAGAATTACTTTTTGATCAGAGGTCACTCTATTCCCAGAGCGGGTGTGCTTTAAAACGCACCCGCTTATTTTGGAAGGTGATTTCTGGATGTTTAATGAAAGTGAAAGATGATCTGTGGTTAAACTGGTAAAAGTGGGCCTGCCAACAGAACGTCAGCGGGCCGATCTTTTACGATAACTACGTTTTTCTTCTACTTCGTTAGGGAGGTCTGGTATGAACACGCGTTCAGCAGCGATCTCGTTAAGGAAAACCAATTGGCCTCTTTCTAAAGAGCCAAGACGGAGTCGTCCAATAGCGACACGTTGAAGTTTTAAAACGTCAAAGCCAATTTTTTCAAACATTTGGCGGATCTGACGATTTTTTCCTTCTGTGATCACAATCTTGATCCAAGCGTATTGATCTTTACCACGCTTAATTTTTTCAATGTGTTTTGCCGCAACTTTGCCGCCAAGAATTGAAACGCCGGCTAGCAGTTTTTTTAAATGCTCATCTGTAGGTTGGCCATCTAACTTTACAAGATAAGTTTTTGTCACCTCACCAGTTGGGTGAGTCACCTTATTGGCATATTCGCCATCATTGGTTAATAATAATAATCCTTCAGAGTCCCAATCCAAACGTCCAACGGGGAATACTCGTGTTGGCACCTGACCTAGAAGATCTTTGATTGTTGGTCTTTCCAACGGGTCATCCATAGTAGTCAGAATGCCTTTTGGTTTGTGGAGCATAATATAGAGTAGCTCAAATTTTTTGCGCAACATTTTGCCGGAAACTTTGATGGCATCATTTTGCGGGTCGACTTTGACACCCAACTCGTAAACTTTACGGCCATTGACGGTGACTAGACCTTCTTCGATCATACGGTCCGCAGCACGTCGGCTGGCAAGGCCACCGTCGGCGATTAATTTGTTAAGTCGTACTTTCTTGTCGTTTTTGTCGTTGGTTGTGAACTCAGATTCGTTGTCGTTCTCTTCTGTGTTGTTGAATTTTGGTTCTTCGACAAATTTTGGTTTCGCAGGTCGTTTTCGTTTGGCGAAACGCTGAGGTCGATCTCCAAAAGGTCGAGGCTCAACTCGGGGTTTTGAATAATCAACCGGCTCTGGTTGTGCGCCTCGTTTTGGTTTGTGTTTTGCGAACCCTGGTTTTGCAGGCCCAGTTTTCGCTCCAAGCCGTTTTGTTGTGTTCGTTTTAGGGCTGTCTTTTGCGCTGTTTTTAGCGCTATATTTTGCTGCTGATTTCGATTTGTTTTTTCGGAATTCAGAGTTATTTCTGTCCATTCGTCGCTCCCAGAATAGTTTTCAGGGTCATGGTCGACATAGGATTCCTGGCCTGTCCTCACGACAGTCCGTCTTGTCGACAGTGTGTATTGCAGTTCCTTTATCAGAAGGGATAGCAACTTGTCACTGTGAAAGACGTATTCATAGGCGTTTTGAGCTTGAGCAAGAACATCCATGCTGCCCTTGATAGCCTCTGGATCTTGGCGTTTGATCAAATCTATCGATCGTTCAAGACTTGAAATCACATTTTGATAGAAAGGATCAGACTGACGATGGATAAAATGCTGTTCCAAGCGTTTGATAGCAAAAAATAGTTTAGGAAAAGCATTCAGAGGTTGCGAATTCAAAGTGTAAATTTTTTGCGCCAAATAACCACGCACTAGATTGCCACTGACGAGAGAATCGTTACTCATCGAGTTGTTTTGTTCTGTTAAAGCAAAATTTTCGTCGCGTTCGTTGATACGAAATTGTGCGGTGACAAAGGGGGCAAGCTCCAAACGTTGAGCGGTTAGCGTTTTCAGTTCTAGGTTTGCAGTGTAATGTAATTGCAGACTCTTTTTGAGTGGTTCCACCTGACCATGACGAATCATCATTTTACGATCAAACATCTGAATAGAAAGACTGTGATCCGGGTGCAAAATAATGGCTAACATGCGTTTGCCGATATCATTGATCAGGCGGTATTTTTTTTGTTTGCAAACGGTGTTGAGATAACATTGCAAAACATCGCTCATGTCGCGTTGATTTTCGATTTCAATGATTTGCGTTTCGTGTGGCCATTTGATGTCAGTCAGCGACAGCCCCAGGATGTGTTGAGTGCCTACTGTTTCCAAAAACTCTTCGATTTCCTGGCTGAGCTGAGTTTTATTTTGCTGCCAGTGTGCATAGTCCAAACAATGACTGAAAAAGTCCTCAAGTAATGCTTCATCGAAATCTTGTTCAGGCTCAGCAAAATACGCCAGATAATGGAGCAATGTTTGTTGCGCCTGAGAAAGCTGTGAGGAAGTTTGTGAATTTTGCGATAAATACTTTATTATCAATGCGACATTCTGCATACTATGAGCTTAGGAAGAGTCCTCAAGGAGAGTCAAATGCAAAGTCAGGTGCAAAGACAAGCAGCGGTTGTTAGCAGCCAAGCGTTACTAGTGATCGAACAGAAATTAGCAGACAATCGTCGTCAGGTGCAGGTTGTCTCTGAACAAATGATCAAAGTTGTCGGTCAGGTTAATGAATTTATCAAAACCTCAAATGCTAAATTTGAAAAAGCTTTTCATTTTTTGCAAAAGCTTGAGCAAAACGATCAAGCGATAAGCCTTGAAGCCTCGCAAAAAATTTCATTGTTGCACAGCCGTTTGGTGGAACGCAAAACGATGGATATGAAAATTCAAGATATGGTAGACCGTCATCATGCGATCTTACGATCGTTTGAAACTAAAATCTCTCAGTTGCAAAGATTGGTTTCAGAAAAAGAAGCTCAATGCATTTCAGCTCAAGCAGCTCTGAACGACGCCAAATCTGAAATTGCTAAATTAAAAAGAATGTAATCAATCCAACCAAATTTTAAAGGCACTCGTTACTGAGTGCTTAAAACCTTTTGCATGATGGGTTCTAGTTTTTCAAAAGGTATGAATTCACTGACAGACATTTCTTGCAACCATTTTCCGTTTGGCGAAATAAAAATCAGGGTTGGTAATCCTACCAGTTGGTATTGATCACGAATGGCATCAACCTCTGGTGTGCTTTGGGTGGCATCGACTCTCAGTAAAACAAATTGTTCTCCCAATCTTGCAAAACCTTCTGTTGCAAATGTTTTTTCTTCTAGCTCTAAGCAGGCTGCACACCAGTCGGCACGAACATCAATTAATACGGGTTTATGATTTTTTGCGGCTTCAGCCAGTTCTTGTGCGGAATATTTTTTCCATTGGCTTTTTGCTTCGGCATTAATAGCATTCGACGTTGTATTCGTCTCTGTATTTACAGTTGAGCCTTCTGTGGAATTAGATTTGCCAATAATATCATAAAT
>CAZMVK010000074.1:7982-16688 GCA_964569545.1 uncultured Bdellovibrio sp. | reverse complement strand
AGCAAAAATTTTGGAGTGAGTTCTATGGGCAGTAATACTTTTGGTCATCATTTACAATTTCACTCTTTCGGAGAGAGCCACGGCGAAGCTTTAGGTTGTGTGATTGAAGGTTGTCCTGCAGGTTTGAATTTTTCACCAGATTTTTTGCAAACAGAATTAGATCGCAGACGTCCAGGTCAAGCGGCATGGGTGTCGGCTCGGAATGAGGCCGATAAGGCTGAAATTCTTAGCGGTATTTATCAAAATAAAACTTTGGGCACCCCGATTTGTGTGATAGTTCGCAATCAAAATCAAAAATCATCAGATTATAAAGAAATTGAAAATCAAACTGTGATTCGCTCTGGTCATGCAGATGATGTTTGGAAAAATAAATTTTCTCATGTTGATTTGCGTGGTGGTGGTAGATCCTCGGGGCGCGAAACTATAGCGCGTGTTATTGCAGGGGCCTTTGCAAAAATGATTTTGCAACAATTGGCGCCACAATTAAATATTTGCGCTTTTGCTGAAAATATTGGGCCGTTGTTCCTGTCAGAGAATGACAAACAAACCATTATGAAAAAAATAAATGAATCCACTGCAAATCAAAATCCAGTGGATTCATTTGTAGCCAGATTTCCATTTCATGATCAACCGCAGGTTGAAGAATTATTGTTGTCAGCACAAAACCAAGGTAACAGTTGGGGTGGTAAAATTCACATTCACGTCAGCGGAATGGTTGCAGGATTGGGACAGCCCGTTTTTCATAAATTAAAATCAGATATATCACAAGCCTTGATGAGTGTGGGTGCTGTTGCAGGTGTTGTTTTGGGTGATCATGATGAAAAATCTTTTTCATTGTCGGGCATTGATTTTCATCAAACGAAACAAAGCCAACAATATGGTGGCATTCGTGGCGGTATCTCAACTGGCGAAGATTTGATTTTTAAGGTTTTAGTAAAACCAACAAGCTCGATCATGGATGTAGCAAAAAAAGGGCGTCATGATCCATGTATTATTCCAAGGGCGATTCCTGTATTAGAAGCCATGGTTGCTTTGGTTTTAGCAGATCATTTATTGCTAACAAGAATGGATCAATTGAAGATTTGAGCTCTGTTGAAAAAAGATAGCATGAGTTCGTCTAAAAAATGATAAAGTCTGCTCTGAAAAAAATATTTCAAAATCTTGTAAGGCTTTCTCGTTTCATTATTTCGAACAGGATTCAAGCCAATTAGCCAGGGCTATGAAAGCTCGTTCTTTGCCGATTTCATTAAAAGGCTCGTGAAAAAATCCAGGGAAACTCTGTAAACATTTGCGTTTGTTGTTTTTCATTTTTAATTTTTTAAAATAATCGTACTGTGCTTTCCAGCTTACAATCGGATCTGCAAGAGGCGTAACGATCATCAGTGGAAAAGGAAACTCTGTCGTATTTTCTCGCATCAAGGCAGTTTCCTTCATCATGTTGACAAAAAATCGAGGTGTCACCCAATGATGGTTTAACGGATTTTGGTGGTATTCTAAAATAACTTCGGGATCGTGAGAAATTTGTTCTGATTTTAATTCATTGTCTATTTTTAAAAATCCAAGAACAGGTTCAACCAGCTCGCCAAAAAACTTTTTTACCGGTGGAACTTTGATTGCAAGATCTAAGAGAGGGGCAGAGACCGTTACTGATAACAAAGGCAGATCAGGATTTTTTAAACAAGTGCGCAATGTGATCAAACCACCAAGACTGTGTCCAAGCAGATGCAGTACATAAGATTTATTTTGTCCACGCAGCCAATCTTGTGCTGAGTTTATCAAAGATAAGACAGCAGAACTGTACTGATCAAAATTTTCGATATGTCCTCGAGTGCCTTTTGAATTTCCATGCCCCGGCAGGTCAACTGCAAATATGCAGTCAATATTCTGATGTAAATAAAATGGAAAATGTATGTAACGATCGCTTTGCTCAGCTTGCCCATGTACGAGCAACAATGTTCGTACATTGTTGCTAAGATTTTTTTTATACCAGATGCGAATATGCAATTGATCATTAGCTGTTCGAATTGATGTCTCGCTCCAATCGCTTGGAATTCCAGGAAAATATTTAGACGCAGCCATCACATCTCCTTGTTATAAATGTGGTGTCGATTTGAACCAAGCAGTGTGTAACGCTGGTGTTCTATCAGGATGTTGTCATCTGACATAGCTGTCAATGGCTGTTGCTGAATCACTTTTAAGAATGCCTATCACTCAAGACGATAGGCCGGGCCGGATGCAAGTTTATTTCTTAATACCTTTGTAGATATAAGCCACACCACCAGTCAGTGAGTGGTATTCGATATGAGAAAAACATCCTGTCTGTTTCATCAGATCAACAAATCTTTCGCCACAAGGAAATGCAGCAGAAGAAGATTGCAAATATTTATAAGCTTCTTTTTGGCCAGTCACCCAACCACCAAGTACCGGTAAAATCTTACTCGAATACAGATTATATATCTGTGAAAATAATGGTGCACGGGCTTGGCCAAATTCCAGGATCATTACCGAGCCACCTGGTTTTGTTACGCGAGCCATTTCTTGCAATGCTTTTAATGGACTTACAACATTACGAATTCCAAAAGAAATGCTGACGATATCAAATTGATTTTCAGGATATTGAAGTGCAGTAACGTCAGCTTGCTCAAATTGAATTTCTAAATTTTCAGTCAACGCTTTTTGTGGAGCAGATTCAAGCATCTCAGCGCAAAAATCAGTACCAATAACTGTACCTGTTGTTCCCACGGATTTTTTAAAGGCAATAGCCAAATCACCAGTTCCAGTGGCGCAATCCAAAACCGATTGTCCCATTTTGGCTTGAGAAATTTGAACTAATTTTTTTCTCCAGGCATGATGAATGCCCATTGATAAAACCGAGTTTGCATGATCGTAGCGATGAGCTACTTGAGCAAACATGCTACGAATTTTTTCTGGTTCAACGGCAGGATTTTGTGCAGTATTTTTCATAATTCATTTTCCAAAGTATTTAATGGGCGATCTAGGGCCGCGAGAATTTTTTTAATTTGAGTCATCATCGTGTTGAAATCAGAAATAGTTAAAGCTTGTGGACCGTCAGACAAAGCTTCTTTGGGGCGCGGATGAACTTCGACGATAATACCATCGGCACCTGCTGCGGTTGCTGCTAAGGCCAGTTGGGGTACGAATTGACGAACACCGATGGCATGAGATGGATCAACAATCACCGGGAAATGACAATTTGCTTTGGCGTAAACAACGGCATTTAAATCCAGAGTGTTACGAGTTGCAGTTTCGAAAGTACGAATACCGCGTTCACACAAAATCACATTTTCGTTTCCGCCCAAAGTTACGTATTCTGCAGCTTTGATCCACTCGTCAATAAAGGCAGCAAAGCCCCGTTTTATTAAAACTGGTTTTCGAGTCTGTCCCAACTCTTTCAACAAAGCATAGTTATGCATGTTGCGTGAGCCGACCTGGTACATTTCAATGTAGTCATCAACCAACTCAATTTGTCGTGGATCGGTGACTTCGCTGACTAATTTCATGTTTGTTTCTTTTAAAACATCCGCAATCATTGAAAATGCTTCGGGACCCAGGCCTTGAAATGTTTTAGCACTGGTTCGAAGCTTCCAGATTCCGCCACGCAATAGAGAGGCTCCAGCTTTTTTGACGGCTATGGCAGTTTCTAAAAACTGACTGTGACTTTCGATAGAGCAAGGGCCGGCAATCACTGTGAAATGTGGACCACCAATAAGCACAGGGCCAACCTGAACAGGTTTGGTAGCAAAAGGACTATGAGAATGATGAGTGCTTTTAGCGTCCATGATGTTCGTTAAGCTTGCCTTTAAATTTACGTCTAAATCCACTTTTGGGCTCCACTTGCAATTAAGCTAAGAGTATATATACCATGAATTCCCGAGAGTTGAGCTTAAAGAGATGAAAGATGTTTTGTCAGAGCCCGATGAGTAAAATTTATGACGCAATTTGATATCAAAACCTTCCTTGAAAATGGCGCCTTCGTTCGAAACAGCGATGGTCAGTTCTATTTGTGGAGTGGTTTGGTTTCTGAAGAAGCATTGAAACCTCAAGAAAATCAAATAATTGTAGAGTCCTCTGGGGTTCAATGTATGGATTTTTTTGCTCAGCATTTGCAGACGGTGGGTATCGGGCAATGTATTTGTTTGTCAGCGGCAGAGTTCTTATCAGCCATTGATTCGGCGGGTTCAACTGCAGGTAAAGCTCAAGACTTTGCAGATGACCACTTTGTTAAAAATGATTTTGCAGAGCCAGAGAAGCAGTCTTTTGAAGATTCGTTTCTAGAGATTCAAAAACAGATTCAGTCCAATCATTTGTTAAAAGCCGTGCCCATAGTTTTTGCTAGATCGAAAAAGATTCCATCGATTGAAAATCGTCGACAAATGTTGTTATCACTTCTAGTGAAATCAGATTTGAAAACCTCGGGGCTCAGTGCTGAGCAAATCTATCCATTTGGGTTTTGGTGTCAGAGTTTTGGTATTATTGGCGCAACTCCAGAAGTTTTATTTTATCGCCAGGGTGAACATATTCAAACCATGGCTCTGGCGGGAACTTTACCTAAAAAATCAATGGCTGCAAATTCGGATGAGTTGTCTGTTAAAGAGAGATTTCTGCAAGATCCAAAAGAACGACATGAACATGATTTGGTAGTGCAAGATATTGCTCAGCGTTTAAAAAGTTTGGGTGAGGTGAAAACCGAAAAAACTGAGGTTGTTTCATATCCAAAACTATATCATTTGCGAACCTGGCTTTCGTTGAACAGCAAAAATCATAAAATAAGTGAAGAGGAGTTGACCAGAACTCTGCACCCAACAGCAGCATTGGGTTGTTTTCCACGTCAAACATCTGTGGGCTTGAATTGGTTTTCTAAATTACCAGAGCAAGTAAATCGCGGTGTCTTTGGAGCTCCGATTGTTTTTCATTTTAATTCAGAAAAATCATTAGCGTTGGTGGCTATTCGTAATTTGTTGTGGGATGAAACAGGCTCGCGAATTGGCACCGGATGTGGGATTGTGGGTTCGAGCCAAATGGAAAAAGAATGGCAAGAGCTCGCCAGCAAACGAGATTTTGTTTATGACCTTTTAGGAATTGATAGTTAGGGTTTGTCTTTATTCGATTCTGACGGGGATGATCGAATGAGGACAAAACAGAATTATTGAACTGAGACTTGCTTGAAAGTGAAAACGCTTAGATTAAAAATAGAAATTCAGACGGAAGACTATGAGTAATATTGAGACAGCAACGCAAATTTTAAAAATACTGGCGCAAGCGCAAGTCAAAAATATTATTATCTGTGCCGGTGCTCGCAACGCGCCCTTTGTTTATCTTTTAGAAAAAGTAAGTGGCGTTAAGGTTTGGAATTTCTTTGAAGAACGCTCTGCTACTTTTTTTGCATTGGGTTTGGCGCAAAGTTCGCAATCGCCAGTTGTGGTTATTACAACCTCAGGAACTGCGGTGGCTGAGCTTTTACCGGCGGCGATAGAAGCGGCGCTGACTAAAACTCCATTGATATTTTTAACAGCCGATCGACCGTCGTCATACCGTGGATCCGGAGCCCCGCAAGCCATTGAGCAAGTGGGGTTGTTCGCAAACTATGTGGAAAAGTGTCTGGATATCGAGATTAAAAATTCATCTGGAAATGCTGAGCAATCGGTTGAAATATATTTTCAGTCTTTACACGCGGAAATAATGTCCTGGGCTAAAAATAAATTTAGTCTTCGTCCATTGCACGTGAATGTTTGCATGGATGAACCATTGATTGATGGTGTTATTGAGAGTTTAGATTTTACCAAAGAAAGTTCTGCGAATTTTTTGTTATCGGAACTTTTAGACTCAGATCTGATCCAAGACAAGATTCTGATAAATAAAAATAATGAAAATTTTAAAACTCATTTCATAGAAAATAAAATTGTTTTAGAAAAGCCTTTGATTTTGGCTGGTGCATTGACTTGCGAAGAAGCACGCAGCCTGGTGCCAAGCTTACTGCATTTACAAGCACCAATATATGCTGAAGCCATATCGAATTTGCGTCAATTTTCCGAGCTAGATAGTTTGTTTGTGCAAAAGAACAAAAGTACTGATGAGCAAAATACTCAGCGATTTTCTGCAGACATAGAGTTTGATCTTGAGGGCGATGTTGCAGACAAGTTATCTCAATTGTTATCAACAAAGAGTTGTCAGTCTGTGGTTCGTATTGGTGGTGTGCCGACTTTGCGTTTGTGGCGTGATCTTGAAGCCAAATATGTAAATGTGCCAGTTTGTTCTTTTACACGAACTGGATATTCTGGCCTCAGTCGTCCGTCGGCTACTTTTTCTTTATCCGATTTTCTTGATTTTTGTGAATTGCAAATTCCAGGTGAGAGCTCGTCGAAAAATAATAAACAGACAGGAGATCAGGCAGTAATCGCCCTCCAGGAAATTATTGCTCAAGAAAAAAATGTTTTACAACCAGCATATTCAGGCCAGTCTCGAAATTCGAATAACGTTGTTGTTGATGAGGTTCATTCAAGTAAAAAGAAATTTTCTCAATTGTTAGCACAGTTCCCGCAATCTGAGATTTCATTGTTTGCACAGTTGTCGTCTCATTTGAGCAGACAACATTTATATCTTGGTAACAGTCTGCCGATTCGTGAATGGGATATGATTGCAGCATCTGGAGATATATCACCAATGGTGGTCACGGCCAATCGTGGCGCCAATGGGATTGATGGTCAAATTTCTTCATTTCTAGGGTTGAGTGAGGGGTTTGTAACGAGTGAAAATGTCGAGCATTGGGGTATTTTTGGTGATTTGACCACCATGTATGATTTGACTGGGCCATGGGCTTTAAAACAAATGCAATCCCGCAAAATTCGTATCGTGGTGATTAACAATCATGGTGGCATGATTTTCAAAAATATGTTTGGCAAAGAATTATTTTTAAATTCACATCAACAGCACTTTCAAAAGTGGGCCGAGATGTGGGATTTTTCTTATTTCCGATGGTCTGCCATTCCGCAGGAATCAGAGGTGCGTTCATTGCCTGAACATTGTGTGATAGAAATTGTGCCTGATAACAAACAGAGCGAACAATTTTGGCAAGGATTAAAACAATGAGTGTGATGCTGTATGCTCTTCATGGGTTTTTAGGTGTTCCTGCGGATTTTTCACAAATTAAATTACCAACAGATTGGCAAATGAATGCCATTGATTATTTACATGTCAGAGAGCTTAGCCCTGAAAACAGTTTGAAAGATTGGGGCAACAATTTCTGTAAATATGTTTTAGCCAAAGAAAAAGCTGTTGCCGGCAATGTACCTGATCAGCCAAAATGTTGGTTGATTGGTTATTCGCAAGGTGGTCGTTTAGCTTTGCATGCTTTTTTTGAAAATCCATTTTTGTGGCAAGGTCTGATTTTATTATCAGCTCATCCCGGAATACGCGCAGCCGACAAGTTAACTGAAGACACGGAAAGACTGCATCGACAACAATTTCACCAGCAATGGGTGCGTCGTTTCGAAAAACAAGATTTTGATAAAACTGTCGAACAATGGAATGCACAGCCCGTGTTTGCTGGTTCAAAAAATGAGCCCAAGCGTTTAGAAAAAAACTATAATCGTCATCAATTAGCGAAATGCCTAAGTCATTGGTCGTTGAGTTTGCAAAAAGATTTTCACCCTCAAATTAAAGCCTGTCAGAATAAAATATTTTATATCGCCGGAGAGTTTGATGAAAAATACAAACAAATCGGTAGAGATCTAGAACGTTTGAACCCGAATGTGATCACAACAGTCGCGCCAGCATCGGGGCATCGGGTCCTTTTTGACAACCCAGATTTTATTTCTGAATTGTTAAAAACAAGAGTTCAGAATTAATAAAATACATAATTAAAAATTAAGTGTTTGAATTAAATTTTACTTTTAATTTTTATGTTGAAGCCATTAAACTCTATTGTGTCATTTTTTCGGATTACTGTGTAGTTATCCCAAAAAAGATCCATATCGTTCAGTGTCTTCATGTTTTTTGCTAGGTAGAGTAGTCCTCGTGCAAACTTTAGTTCAATTTTTTGCTTATCTAGTAGTTCCATAGGTAGTTTGCCGCAGAAATCTATATATTTAATAAATTTGTCTGGAATTTCTATAGCTTCAATGTCCCAGTTTTCATTTTTATATTTATAGATAGTCTTTTCACCTAAAAACATGAAGAAATAAGGGATATCTCCTCTTGAAAGTTGTATTTTCTCAGCATTAAATAAATCAGATATTTTGTTTTTTCCTGAAAGGTCTTCTGCATATTCTCGGGTTCCTCTAAAAAACACACGCAACGGTTGTTTTTTAAACTGTTCCAAAGACCTGTCTAGGATAGCTTTAATTGTATCTAAGTTTAGAATGAAAAAATCACTTAACTGAGTAAAGCCAGTAATTATTTTTTGTGCCTTTACTTTTGGTAAATTTTGAATGGGTATTTCTGTAATGGTATTAATTCCGCCACTCCAAGTTGTTTCTTTGTTAACGGGAAGCAATAGGGTTTGGTTTGGTAGTAGTAATTCAGAGAAGGCTTGTTCTACATCTATTACCTGGAGGCCTGACGTTGAAATAAGTAGATTGTCCTTATGAAGATCTTGAAGGCCAAAGTAGTAACAGTAAGCAAGTAGCTGGCCAAATAAGAAATAGTCGTTTAAATCAATCGTCCTGTTAGAGGTATCAATAGAAAAAA
>CAZMVK010000074.1:0-7927 GCA_964569545.1 uncultured Bdellovibrio sp. | reverse complement strand
GAGCTTTGTGATTTGTAAAACTTTAAATCCATTTTTATATCAGTGGTCGAGAAGAGATTTTTAAGAGGTGAGTCTGATCCAAAAAAATAGAGTTCCCAAAAAATAGATCGAGGTTTATTGAAGATCCTCAATCCATCGGCTGTTAAATATGATTTAACAGCTCTATTAAAATTATGTAAGTCGCCTTGCTGGCCACTGGTTACCATTTAGCAAGATGAGCTGCTGTGGCTTATATCTGCTACGATTGTTTCTAATTGGTCTAAGTCGATTTCTATTGTTGTATCCATAAGGTCTCCTGTTCTTAAAAGTGATGTTGCAAAATTGATGGACGCTCAGTATCATTTGAGCAAACTCTTATCAAGAAGGAATTTGTGCAAAGTAACTTATCTACAATCTTTTTTTATTTAGGCACCTTTATTACTTCATTTGGAAGCTTACTTTTTGTCATGTCTGTACCTGCATTTTTTATAACCAGTGGATACTCAACAGTAATAATAGGAATTGTAATTGGGGTTCATCGGTTTTCAGGGATTGCGGCATCAGCGGTTTTTGGACCAAAGATTGACAGATATAATTCTCGACGGGTGATTTTTGTGACAGAATTTCTGGCTGCATTATCGTCAGTAGGATTGATTGTGGGTTGGGTATATAGAGATTTATTTGGACTGTGGTTATTTTGTTTTTTTGTCGCAACAAGAGCACTTACAGTGGGTATTCAAAGTTCAAGTCGAAATAGATTAATCAAGCTGTTATCAAATGAAAGCGAGTCCAGAGAGGCCAGTTTTGTAATTTGGTTGAATAAAGTTACGCAAGGTGCTCACGTACTTTCCTCGTTAGCGGCATTGCCGCTCCTGGCTTCTGGTAATTTAATTGTCGCTATTGTGATAGACGGTTTGTCGTTTTTGATTGGTGGCTATACAGCTATTCGATTGCCTGATTTAGATGTAGGCGAGAAAAAGAGTATTTCAAAAGTTAATTTTGTCGAGTCAATTATTAACTTATTCAAAATGCATAAGTTTGTATTTTTACAAGATCAACTACTGGCATTAGCAGTTAGTGGGACCATTTTACTGATGGTAAAGTTAAGTAATGGTAATTCGAATTATGTAATTTATTTCAATTTACTTTTTGGTAGTTGCATTTGGCTGAGTTCGATAATTGCCCATCGTTCTTCTCTGAGATCCTATACGATATTATATTGGTTTATGTTATTTTTAGGATATTTTATTTTAACAATAAGCATAAAATCTGATTGGATGTTTGTTGGTTACTTCGTTACATATATGGGTTACTGGATTTTGTATCATAAATATAATGTCGAAATTCAAACAAAGACCCATAGAGATTCAATTGGTGCAATAATGGCAGCAAGAGGACTTTCTATCGCTTTTACACTTTCAGTCGGCGAATTGCTTGGCGGCTACCTCGCTAAATTAATTGATTTGAGAACTGAATTAACACTGCGATCAGCAGTATGTTTTTTGGTTCTTATATTTTTAGTTCTCCCAAAATTTAAAAAGGTATAGGTATTGAGTGAAATTCATTACGATTGGAATATTTATTGTGAGCCTAATTTTAATTTCAAATGCAGATGCTTCTGAAGAGCTAAGAATCGGATTTCCCGTGAAAACAATTCAGCTTGATCCACAAAAAATTGAGGACATGTACTCAATGACAGTGGTTGGGCAGCTTTATGCAAAACTATTTAGATATATGCCGAATGGGTCTATTCAGTCAGATATTGTTGATCACTGGGATGTTTCGGACGGTAAAACAACTTACACTTTTCATCTTAAAAAAGTGTATTTTTCAGACGGAACAGAGATCACGGCTCATCATGTTGAGAATAGTTTAAAAAGAATATTTTATCTAAAGTCAGCACTTACGAGTGATTTTTCCTTTTTAAAAGGAGCAAAGTCTTATGCAAAGACAAATATTCTTAACGACATTAAAGTTTTTGCAAAAGATAATCATACTTTAGTTATAAACACAGAGCATCCGACAGGTTTGTTAATATATTTATTGGCTGTCCCAGATGTGGGTGTATTAAAGATTAAAAGCCCGACTGAGGACGTTTCATTCAATATAAAAACAGCGTTTTCTGGTGCTTATAAGTTGACACATATTTCTTCAGAAAAAATAGAATTAAAAAAATGGCGAACATCAATTCTTGATAGTGAAAATCCTCCTGCAGTGGTGGTTTTGAACCTATTTGAGAAAGTCGATCCAGTGAAACTTTCAAGTGGTCTTATATCAGATACCTCAAATTTTATGACATTTGATGAGAGCAAAAGTAATTTGGAAAAAAATAGTAATTGGAGACCTGTGGCATCAGAAGCAACTAACGAGCGATTTATTGTAATGAATCCCAGCTTCGTGCCATTAAAAGTTAGAAAATGGCTGATGGCAAAAATAAATTCTGCTGATTTTATAAAAACACTTAGTGATAATACGATTGAACCAGCTTTTGGATTTATTCCAAATATATTGCCTGGGCATCTCAAATCCTCCAAGATAAAGCCGGCTGGTGATCTGATCTTAGACAAGCCACTTACAATTAAAATTATCTATGGTGAGAATCTTCCATACGTAGATAAATTTAGATCATATCTTTTAACTGTTTGGAAAAATCCAGGTCTAAAATTTGAATTCGAAGCCCTTCCAGTCGCTGACTATTTAAAAATACTTTTTCAAAAAAAAGGTCAAATAGTAATAGGTGCGCGTGGGATAGATTACCCTGAAGGATATTCAGTAGTTTCGTATTTTAGATCAAACACGGAGAGCAATTTCTTTTTTGTTAATAATAAAAAAGTTGATGAGCTTCTTGATTCTTCGTCAAAAGAGCTGAACGAAAAAAAGCGAACAGAGACCTATGAGTTGATTCAAGAATTGGTTCTTCATGATGCAACGGTAGTTCCTTTAGCTTTTGGAAGCTGGAAAAAATACTATTGGTCAAATCGGGTAAAAGAAGTTCCAGCTCATCCTCTGGGGGTGCATTTTGTTCCATTCGAAATGCTTAGAATGGAGCAATAATGAAAGGTCTTAAAGATTTATTCATTTATGAAATTAAAGCATCAATGATATTTCTTTGTTTTTGGATTTCTTTAATTATAGGTCTATTTTTTGGTTTAATCCAGATCTGGCAACTCCAGTCAGATTTAAATTTAACAAAATATTATATTCAAGAAACTGCCAATAATGCTTTGACGATAGAGCAGCCAATTCTTATCCAAAGATCGGTTTCTGAGTTTTGGAAAGCTTTTTCAGAGAAAAAAACATCAATTGTAGCGCTCGAGGTACATTTAAATAACTCTTTAATTTCAGAAGTTGGTAATTCTAAAGATGATTTTTCTTTATTAAATTACAGATTGCAGAGATGTAGCAGTGATTCTCAGCGAGATATTTGCATTAGCTATTTAATTTCACCCTTTCGGTTTGTTTCGAATATTATTTTAGCCCTAATTGTAATTATTCTCAGTACAATTTTTGTGTATTTGGCAAGAAGGGGAATAGCTATTAAAAATGCAGCGGCGCTTACAGTTCCGTTGGAAGAAGAAATATTTAAAATCTCAAAAGTTACAGAAGATTTTAAAAATTTCAGTAGTGAAATGTCGATTCATAACTTAGTTCCTACAGAGTTATCTTCGAGAGCTGTTCCAATTTTAGAAATTTCTTTGCTGAGTGAATCTTACAAGGATCTTTTATTGCATAGTCAAAAATATATGAAGTTAAAAAAATCTGAAGAATTGAACAGTTCCTTAAGTTTGCAAGCTAAACAGGTTGCTCACGATATACGTTCGCCCTTGTCTGCGCTGAACTTGGTTTCGAGCTCTTTAAAAGATGTGCCAGAAGAGAAACGTTTAATGATCAAAAATGCAATACAAAGAATTAATGATATCGCAAATGATTTATTATCCAAAGGTAAACGAAACGTATCCGCATCTGATGAAAATTTAAATCCTAATGTTGTGCAAAACAATGATTTTGGAAAAAACCAAGATGCAATCTTACTTCCCGCGTTGGTGGATTCGTTACTTTCAGAAAAACGTATCCAGTATCGTGATTATATAAATATTCGTATTGAATCTGATTTTTCAAATAGCTTTGGTGCCTTTGTTTTAGCTAACGGAACAGATCTAATGCGTCTTTTATCTAATTTAATCAATAATGCAATCGAAGCATTTCCTGAAAATAAGGGCGAAGTCGTTGTTGCTGTACGTGTCTATAAAGACAAAATTCAACTTATAGTCAAAGACAATGGAAAAGGCATTCCTCCCGAAATTTTATTAAAACTTGGCTCTGTTGGAGTAACTTATGGAAAAGAGGGAACGCAAAGTGGTAGTGGTTTAGGTGTCTATCATGCTAAGAAAAGTATTGAAGAATTGGGTGGAAAATTTACGATTAGTTCTCAATTAGGCGTAGGCACTATGTTTGTTATGATTTTGCCGCGTATAGAATCTCCTTCTTGGTTTTTGCCGATGATAAAATTGCAACCATATACAGAAATTATTTGTGTAGATGACGATTCGACAATTCATCAAATTTGGAAGGAGCGGTTCGATAACTTGTCGACAGATCGAAAGAATTTCGTAATTAAAAATTTTACTTCTCCAGCTGATTTTATAAACTTCGTACAACGCCTTTCTGCGGATGAGCTCGGAAGAAAAATATTTTTAATAGATTTTGAATTTTTAGGCCATAGTGTTGATGGGCTTGAATTGATCGAAAAATTAAATTTACAAGAAAAAGCAATATTAGTTACAAGTCATTATGATGAGACCGAAGTAAGGCGTCGTTGTGAAAGACTAAATGTTAAGATTTTGCCGAAAGCCTTGGCGGGATTTGTGCCTTTAGAAATTGAGGCAGAATTGCAAATTTTCGACTGGGTTTTAATTGATGATGACGAATTAGTACATATGACTTGGAAAATAGCAGCTGCAGAAAATAAAAAAATATTTATTGGATTTAAAACGTATAAGGAATTTGAATATAAACAAAATATAATTAACTTTCAATCAAATATTTTTATTGATTCAAATTTAGGCGAAAATATAAAAGGCGAGGAAGTTGCAAAATTAATTTTTGCAAGAGGATTTAAAAATTTGTATTTGGCCACAGGCTACGAGGTTGAACAGTTTGATTCGATGCCTTTCATAAGGGCAGTTATCGGAAAAGAACCACCACTGAATATTTAAAAATTAATTTTCTTAGCCGCTTTTTTTTGTTTACTGAGAAATTCTTGGCATTAAGTTGCCTGGCTGGGGGATCGGTAGATTCGGGATAAAGCTTGTTGATTCCATTAAAGTTTTAGTTTTATTTATAAACTCTAAATGGGCAAACGCTGAAGTGTAGATCGTGCCCTCTTGGCAGTTGATCGTACCATTGAGTGTTGCGGATCTGCTGGCTACGCCAAGTACGCTGTAATCTTGTGCTAAAAATGCAGGTCCACCAGAGTCTCCGTGGCAGGCATTGATGCCGTTATGATTGGCTAAAGTAAATTCGGTATCCATAAAATTTGATGGATTCTTTGCCGGATCTGAATTGCTATCCATTCCTGGCTGAATTCCAAGTGGCAGTAAAGCTTTGAATAATTTCTGTAAATTTTGAAATGGGCTCATGCTTTGGTTTCCATAACCTGCAATGACCACTTGTGTTTGATCATTCAAAGAGGCAATGGGCATTGAAAAAATTGTTGCCGCCTGATAGCCCGCAGGCAAATCACCATCAAATCGTAGTAAAGCCAGATCGCCAACGTCTTTGTCTTTGCTGTCGTTGAATTGCAGCCAAAGATTGGTGACCTGTGCGCCGATGACCGCTCGCTTGACTTGTTTTTCTAATAAATTTCGATTGAAGACGATCGACATGGATTTAGGTTCGCGTAAACCCAGCGTACAGTGTGCTGCGGTTAAGACAATATGTTGAGAGATTAAAACACCACTGCACGAATTGCCATTGATTGATGAATTGATCGCAACAGTTGAATGAGCAATAGGATCTGCGTTTTTAACTTCTTCACCACCAATAATTTGTGGCAAGGATGCTATTTCTTCGTTGGTAAAACTATTTGGTTGGCGAATGATTTTTGTTTTTTTACTGCAAGCAAAAACAAAAACGATACTGAGCGCAAGGAAACTGAAAAGAATGTATTTTTCAAAACTGAATATTAAAAAACGAAAAGGGGAGCTATTATTTTGTCGAAACTGTTTTTTTAATTCTGACAAAAGCCCCCCTAATTACGTTCGCCATAAACTTAAAGCGCTGAGGCTTCTAAGCTGGCAACACCCTTGGCGATAAAATCATTGTAAGCCGCAGTGTTAGTATAAACTGAGCCTTCAAGACAAGTTGAGCCACCTTCTAGAGTTGCAGAGCGGCTGGTAATGCCGAAAACAACAAGGTGTCCACTCAAGTCTTTGGTGTAAGCCGGTCCCCCCGAATCACCATGACAAGCGCCTGAGCCCTTATACTGTTGAAACAAAACTTCATCATCAGAAAATTTTGAATCTGAAAGAACTACAGTTGCCTGTCGCAAAAAATCAGAGCCGACACTTTGGCCCCACACCATATTGGTTGCGCCGAAACCAGCAAGAGTAGCAAGCATTCCATCTTTTAACTGAGCTTTGTCCTTCAGATAGTCAATGGGAGCAGCTCCAACAGGTACTTGTCCTCCGATTTTGACTAACGCTAGATCGTTTGAGTTTTTGTCAGCATCTGGATTGTAATTTGGGTGAACTAAAACTTGAACCACTGGGCGGATTCGAGTTTTAGGCGCATTTTTGATAGCTGCATTGAAAACAGCATTGCCCGCTCTGGCATCAACAATACAGTGAGCCGCTGTTAAAATAACTTTGGGTGAGATCAAGGTGCCAGTACATGTTGCGACCCCGCCCTGGATTCGAAGTTTTAAGCCCACGGTGGATTTAGCAATTGGATCTGCGTTTTTAACGACCACACCATTGACGATGCCAGCATTGTTTTCATCGGTTTGTAGAGTGCTTTGATCGTTAGAGTTTGATTGTGAAGATTTTGGTGAGCAGGCGACCATTGAGGTTAAAAGTGAAGATAAAAGAAGATAACTCCATTTAAATTTTACCAGAGATTTTTCCTGTGATTTTACCAATGATCCGGTCAGTGAGTATGTTTTTGGCGTTGCTAATTTTTGCGTTGCCGTTTTTTTTGCTGCCGTAGCTTTTGATTTTGTCATATGTCCCCCCAGACAATGATGTTTTATACTCACAAAGAGGGCCCGCCCCGCTCTGTGTGGACAATAAACACTTTCGGTGGTGAAAAAGGCAAAAATATTGTTTTGATTTTTTTAATAAGAAAAACTTATGCGTGAAAATGTCAGATGATTTTTGCTGCTTGATGGGTTGTGTGACTGTTGTGATGAGTTTGAGATTCGACTGATAATAAAAACTTATACGTTACAGAGAGAAATTCGCTGTAGCCACCATGCGACAGAAAGCTTGTTTATTTAAGTTTGTGGATTAATAAAAATGGGTGACTACAAGAAGAAAAGAAGCACTTTAGCTGGGTCAGCTGATTACTTATGTATTTTTCAACAAGTAAAAATAGATTTAAGACGATCACAATTTTTTTGTCACATGAATCGCGCGTGGCTTTTTGCCTTTTCCCATCACGGTGAGTTTTGCCCGGCCCTGTTCACCTAAAACAAAAGAATAACCAACGAAGTATATCCAAAAATACCAACTCCAACGATCCATAAAATTATTTTAAAAATGCGTTTGTTAAATTTCATTTGGGCCACCTAAGTTCGTGGTCGCGAATTTTATCCAACCCTGATTGAATAAGAGCTTTTTCAAGCCCTATTTCATGCGCGCCTCAGAAGTCTAAAAAACGTGAGGAAACGACGTTCTATAAATTCCGTTGAAGCTTTCTATAGTCATCTCCTATTTTTCCAACTTTTAAC
>CAZMVK010000073.1:0-16836 GCA_964569545.1 uncultured Bdellovibrio sp. | reverse complement strand
CTGTGAGGAGCTTGCTCTTCTCAAAAGAGAAGAGTAGGTTTACTCGATGGATAAAAAATTAATAGTCGAAAAAATTCGCCAACAATTAGAAGCCGATCTTAAAATTTTGCAAGACGCAGCATTAGCAACCTATGAGGCTGCAACCAACGAAGAGAGCAAACCAGAAAATGAGTACGATACCCGCGCGGTTGAAGCCTCTTATTTAGCTGGCGCCCAAGCAAAACGTGTTGCTGAAATCGAAGAGCAATTAACCATGCTCAAGTTTTTACAATTAAAATCGTTCACCGAAGACACTCCGCTCAATGCAACTGCTTTGATTCAGGTTGAACACGACGGCAAAAAAAATTGGCTTTTTTTATTACAAAAAGGCGGCGGCCTGAGCGTTGACATCAACAATATGCACATTCAAGTTGTCACCCCGATCAGCCCCCTTGGCGAGGCCTTGATTGGCTTAACTGTAGGTGACGTCGCTGTCGTAGACCGTGGCAACAAGACATTGCAATACGAAATTCTTAGCGCTCAATAATCGTGGATAAAATAAATATCCTTTATCAAGATAAAAACTGGGTCGCAGTCGACAAGCCCCAAGGTTTGTCGATTCATAACGACGAAGATCCCAGCAATCTACAAAAAATATTAATCCATCAATACAAATTCAAAGCCTTGCTCCCGGTTCATAGGCTGGACAAAGAAACCAGTGGAGTGCAAATTTTTGCTTTCAATTCTGAACAAGCACAAATTTTGGCTCATCAGTTTCAAACAAAATCTCTACAAAAAATATATCACGGCATCGCACGTGGAAATATCAACGCCACCTCAATAATTTGGAAAGAAGAACTTAGCGACAAAGCCGAAGGTCGAAAAAATCCTGCTGGACAATCACGCGATCGCATCCCTTGTGAAACTCGAGTTCATGTTTCGGAAAAAACAAAATTCTTTTCTTATTGCGAGTTTGATTTAATTACCGGCAGACAACATCAGATTCGCAAACACTGCGCCCTGGCTAAACACGCCTTGCTTGGCGACCATCGATATGGCGATGGAAAATATAACGACAAGATTGCCTCAATTTACCAAACAGATCGAATGTTTTTACACTGCCATAAAATTATCTTGGCCCAAACAGAACTGATTAGCCCTGTGCCTGATATTTTTAAAACCATAATGACGGCTGCCACCAACATCAGTCAGGAAAATACGCCATGAAAAAACAACCTTCGATATTTGTTGGCCATGGCTCACCGATGAATGCCATCGCAGTAAACTCGTACAGTAAAATGCTAAATCAATTGGGTCTTGATCTTGAAAAAAACTTTGGTTTACCCAAGGCCATTCTGTGCATCTCTGCTCACTGGCAAACAGACGGAACACAGGTCTGTGATGCGGCAAATCCTGAAACGATTCATGATTTTTATGGTTTTCCTAAAGAGCTATTTCAGGTTCAATATCCCGCCCCAGGATCGCCTGAATTAGCAGATTTTATCGCAAACAATCTGCATGGCTTGTCTTCCGATGGAAAGCAAACGTCAATTCGCAAAACCAGCCAATGGGGCTTGGATCATGGTGCTTGGTCAGTGCTTATTCACCTATTCCCAAAAGCCAACATACCAGTGGTGCAATTGAGTCTTGATAAAAACCTCGATGGCCAAGGCCATTTGAAATTGGCCGGACGGCTGCAATCTTTGCGATCACAAGGTTTTTTAATATTAGGCAGTGGCAACATTACTCACAATTTAGGTGATATTGATTGGTCACAGAATGCTCAACCAGCAAAATGGGCTTTGAGTTTTGATGAAATGATCAGAGATGCATTAGTTAATAATAAAACAGATGTGCTAACACAAAAATCGCCCGATACGGATCCACAACAATGGCGACATGCGCACCCGACTTTAGAACATTTCAACCCATTGCTTTATGTAGTTGGCGCAAGTGATGAAATGGACCAGCTCAGTTTTCCTTTTTCAGAATTAGAGCTGGGCACTTTGTCGATGAGAACAGTGCTGTACGCAAATAATTAATAAATTTATATAAAACTAAGCTTGTTTTTTTTGTTTACCGCGTCTTTTGACATTAAGTTCTTCACGCAAATAAGATTCATGCAAAGCCAACATAAGCTCAACAACTTCTTCACCTTTAAGCTCATAAAGATCGATCAATTTTTTGATCTTATTTAAAGGCAAGCTGCAAAGTCCTCTTTCAAAGTTAGAAACAAATTGTGGAGAGGTGTAACCTAAAACTTTACTGACTTGGCCCTGGCTAAGACCAACATCTACGCGATGATTTTTAAAAGTAAGACCTAAATTTTCATTTAATTTTTTATTCATAAAGCACCTTATTGAGGGTTAATTTTTCATAAAGAAAACTACTTTATATGCTTACAAATAGCAAACATTAACCGACTGTCAAATCTTTAGACATGTAATTTTAAACAAAATTAGTTGTGGTTTAGAAAAACATCAAAAAAATTAATTTAAATTAGATGTCCCTATTTAATTTTTCCTAATTATGAATACTCTTCGAAACTTATTATGGATTATAAATATAAACCTGATAAGATTTGTTACGTAAATATACATAATTACTGTTTATATTTTTAATCATGCGATAACATTATATAATTATTGTTCAATAAATAATGCTTAGTTCGGATTTTGCCATTGCGAACGATCTTTAATCAATTTTTCTTCATTAATGTAGGCCGGAATAGCTAAGCCACTCCATTTGGTTGTTTGGTACTTTCCATCTTTAACTTTTGTTGAGGTTATGACCATGTCAATAATACCATTAAAACCGCGCAAAACAGCCTGGAACGCCATTCTTAAAATCAATTCATCATGATCATTGCAATCATTAATAACTATAGGATCTTCAAGTCTTTTAATAAATCTGGTCTCAATAACTTGTTTTTTAGAAAATACTTGAATGTCTTTAGCCTTTTCCATCGCCTCTTGATAACTATTAATCTCTGGAAGAATATGTTGACCATAACAGGCCTGACAGCTCGTTTCACAGGCTAAATTCTTAGTAAGCACGGGTAAAAACGAATATTCAGTAGAATCATTGAATTGAACACAGTTTTTACATAGCGGATCATGGCACAAACCACATTGAAAGTTTGCTTTAGTACTCTGGCAAGATACGCATTTTGTTTGGTTCATAAAAATCCTTTACTTAAGATAACGTCTATTAAGTCTTAATACACCTTTTCGCAAGCTTGAATTACCGGCGCTAACTTTATTAGTACCGAATGTGGCTTGAGTTGCTCGTTAGATCCTACCATCGCACTCACCACCTTCAATTTGCCATCTCGCAAATCAAACTGCAGAGCCGCTCCCTCTTTGTATTTTAAAGGCTCACGCATCAGCATATATGACTTTTTTTCTACATTGCTCAGTTTTAAATTTCGAACTTCAGTGAACTGGAGACCCGATACAACGTAATGAAAATCACCCATCTGAGTCGGCACAGAAGCCCCATTTTGTAAAGTTGGCAAAACGACTTTAGCTCGTCTCCAACCCATTGTGAACAAACTCTCTCTGTGGTTGTTATCGTTTTGCAATTGATAACCAGACGGTTCAAAAATATCGATTTTATATTTTTCTTTTTCTTCTTTATTAAGTTTCGCCGATACGCTTTGAATAAAATAACTCATCTCTTGTTTGGGATTCGATGTAACTTTAGTGAAAACTAATAATTTAGCATTTCCTTCTGTATCAAATTTTATTCTGACGTTGCTTGGGTCATCCTGCAAAATCGATATTTTCATTTCACGTGCAAAATTTGATTTATCAGCCTCTGTATCATACAAAAAGTATTTATTAAAATAATGCGATAAATCGTCGCTTCCACTATGAAAAGAAATTTGCAGAGCCACATTTATCATTTGTTTACCAAATAATTTACCTGGCTCCTGATTGACATAAACGGTTGTAATCTGCTGTAAAACTACTAAGCCGTTTTTTTTGTTTTTATACTCTATTATATTATATACTTGCGATTGAGATGAGCGAGATATGACGTTTTCATCAGGAATTGGATCAGCATGACAATCTAAATTGAATAGCGTCAGCCCGACGATAAAAAATATGTTTATATATCTAAAAATCGTTCTCAATAAATCTTGAATAACAACTTTCATTGTCAGCTCCTATTGTCGCAAAATATTACTTTTCTGAATGCCCACATATTATTGATTGTTAATTGCAGATTAAGAGCCAAAATTAAGCATGAAATTTGGCTCCTTTGTGCCTATAATATCTCTGATTACTGTCTAACTTTTTGACAGCTGACTTGGTACCGCAAAAAGGGTCACTTTAAATATGATGGAACATTTAGAGATCTTTATCAAAAACGTCATGTTGCCTTTTTTAATTTTCACAATTTCCGCCTGTTCAGCACAGCAATCCAGAATTTTATCCACAAAAGAAATGGAATTTTATCACCTCAATGGCGTCATAAATGATGCTCCAATATGCCCAACTGTTTTTGATGACAAACTTCAAGCATTAAAAATCAGCGGTTCATGTGAATACGTGAACTGCAGGTTTGAAAACAACAAAACTATTTGCATTGCGCAACCAGCAAAATAATCAAACATATCTAAACATCTTCCGTTGACATTACCTTCACACTTTCAATTCTAATTTCGCAAGTGCGCTATTTAAAATAATAATAGCCTGTTAGAAATATTAAGATAAATTGCTCTAGGAGCCGCAGTAAAATAATACTGATATTTCGAAAGAGGTTTGATTATGTCTGATGAGTTGAGTGTTGAAAATTATGGACCATTATTTCATTTAATCGGAACCTGGGAAGGCGTTAAAGGCGATGACATAGCTCCTGGCGATGATCGTGGCACTGAAAACAATAAATATAAAGAGCGCCTTGTGCTTACACCCATTGGCATAGTCAACAATCACGAACAAACCTTGTTTGCTTTAAGGTATTCAACAATGGCGTGGAGACTTGGCGTAGACAACCCTTTCCACGAAGAAGTCGGATATTGGCTTTGGGACGGAAAAACATCACAAATTATGAAATCTTTTATAGTTCCTCGCGGAATAGCAGTTCTCGCCGGCGGAACTGCCAACCTGAATGATAAAAACTTTTCGATGGCTGCAGATCTTGGTTCTCCTACCTACGGCATTTGCTCAAATCAATTTTTAGATGTTGAATTTAAAACTGTAAGATTTGAATTAAAGGTAGCGATTATTGATCAAAACACTTTTTCATATGAATCCGACACTCAAATTAAAATGAAAGATCGCGATCAAATTTTTCATCACACAGACAAAAATATTTTTACTAAAATTTAGAGACCCTCTGAGGCGTTATGACGACCGGTAAGACTTGGCAGTTGCTTAACTGCCAAAGGGTTATCTGGTCGTGTTTTGTAACCAAGCTATAAATTGCTCTTTGGGCATAGCCCCCGCTTGTCGCGCGACCTCTTTACCATTTTTAAATATCGCCAGAGTCGGAATGCCACTGACTGAAAACATTTGCCCGGCGCTTGGATGTGCCTCTGTATTTATCTTTACAAAAACTAATTTGCCTTCCAATTGCTGAGCTGCAAAGGCAAAAGCTGGAGCGAATGATCGACAAGGACCGCACCATGGCGCCCAAAAATCAATAACAATTGGAATCGGAGATTTTTGTATTAGCTTTTGAACGGACTCGGCGGTTAATTCAGAAATGCCTTCATGAAAATTCAACGCCGTACCACAAGCTCCACAAGTCGGATTTTTCTCTTTGGCTTTGGCTATACTCACCTTATTGACCTGAGAGCATTTGGGACAAATAGAATACGTCGATGACATAATTACCTCGTTATAATTAATTATGAGTCCGAAATATTAGCTGTCAAGATCACTCGGCAAAGCCAACATCAAAGATATCTATACAATTTAATGCTTAATTTTTTTAACCTTAAGACTGAAAAACAGTCCAGTGAGCAAAATGCTTTGGTGGATTAACCACTCCCAGCCAAGGAAAATCCATAGTAATCCAATTGCGCACTCCTCGCCCACGCGCAACGACTTGAATCGGTCTTCGCATCGCGATCAGGCGCAATTTTTCTAGAACTTTGTAAATATCATTTTTAGAACCAAAATCATAAATGAAATATAAATTTGCATCTCGCAATTCAAATTCATCTTCTGCAAGATCAACATGTTTCAGTTCCGCTTGTGTAAGATTCCATTTTTTAAAAATGCGATTGCCCTCTTTGACTCGCTCTGGGACATATTCGTAACCAACAAATTGAACCATGGGACGCAAAAAACCCAAAACTACGCCGACACGTCCATATGCTGCACCTAAATCCATCCACACATCGCCAGGCTGCGGATCAAAGTGCCCGATCATCTCAACGACTTCAGAATATGGTGTTTGTAAAGATTGAATGTCTAATCCAAACCAAAATTGTTGTGGACTGAGAGCTGATGTCTCTTTATTTTCTTCGAACAAACTGCGCTCAATCTGATCACCAACATATCCAAGCATCTGATCCAAAACAATGGCTTGCGCTTTGGCTGACGCATAATCCGCTTTTGTTATCGCCAAATGGCTTTTAATTTCATTCTGAATTTGCCTTAAATCAGCCAACATCAAATCTCCAATTCGGCCCAAATGTCGCAGACTGACTGATATTAATCAACAAAGATCTAGTAACTTGTGCTTAAACTCAACCCAGCTTAGCATTAAGCATGGCTAGCAATCAGGAAGTTCTATTATTTTTATTACACGAAGAAACTCCCCTGAACACCAAGGCCGAATGTGAGCAGTTCCAACTCCAAATAAATTCAAAAATTAATTCTTTAAATTTAACTGAATTAGCGAACCTTTTTGTAGACTCTGCTTTTCTTTTGGCAACCATGAAATTTCTAAGCGAAGAACATTGGCTGATCAAAAAAAAGCATGCTGAGGAAGAAATCTATTTTAAAAACTTTATACGTTCCTATTTTTCAACAGAGTTATCCCCAATAATTTTTCTACATCAATTTCTAGAAAATACTTCTTTGTTTGAAACTAAAACCGTTTCAACCAAAGCCTTGCATATTCAGGATAAGATTTTGTCCCTGTTGCAACAAAAAACATTTACAGAAAAAAAACAATTTGCGACCAGAGCTTTAAATTTAATGTCACAACTTTTTGAATTTGAAAATCAAATGCAGATCGATAAGAAAAACCAAGGTATCAATATGGGCTTATCACTTTATCGAACTTTTGATTCGTTAGATAAAATATTTAATTTAAACTATTCAGCAGATCACGGCATGAAAACAGATTTAAACAATACTGAACGCCTATATGAAGGCGCAGGCGTAGGCGTGCAATCTGGGTATTCTACAGTATTAACTGCGCTAAGATATTTAAACCCTCAACAAAATGCACGATTGATAGATTTAGGTTCCGGATATGGTCGAGTAGGCTTGGTGATTGGTTTACTTAGGCCTGATGTTGATTTTATTGGTTACGAGTACGTACAACATCGGGTGGATATCTCCAATTCAACCTCGCACAACTTAAGCATTGAAAATCACGTTCGCTTTTTAACTCAAGATCTTTCGTTAAAGGATTTTGAAATTCCCGAAGCAGATATTTATTATTTGTATGATCCATTCAGCGAAGAAACCTACAAACATGTCTTGTCTCAATTAATCAACATCAGTCGGCATAAAAAAATTTCTATCGCGACCAAGGGCAATGCTCGTAGCTGGCTGATGACAATTGCGAAAAATGAAAACTGGCCAACTCCTCGGCAGTTCGATGACGGAAATTTGTGTTTATTTGAATCTCGAATTTCTATTTGAGATTTTATTTTTTTAATTATTTAATTTTTTTATATACGATACGGTTCTCTGTACCCAACCATGTCGTTCATAAAATTTCATTGCCTTGTTATTTTCAAGACCAGTACTTAGACGAAGACTATTACAATTTAATTCTTTTGCCAAAAATTCCGCATGTGATAGCAGTTCAGATCCCAACCCTTGTGATCTAGCCAATTCAGTTGTGATTAAGTCATCAATGTATAAATGGCGACCTCGTACAAAATCATACAGTATCCGATAACCCATTAATGCTAAAATATTTCCATTATCTTCAATGGCAATAATATTATAATCATCCATTCGATGTGCATTTTCATAGATATTTAAATACGATTCTTTGTCCAAATGTGGACGCAATTCTTTCAATACTAAAAAACATTTTTCTAGCTGCTGTTGGTCTTTAATTATTATAGGTTTATTTTGACTCATAATTGCAAATCTGGATTCTGTATCAACTTTTTAAAATTTCGAATCGGCAATAGACTGACAGTTTCGGTGGATTGATCAAAGACGATCTTGATCTCCCCTTTATAAATTTGCTTGCGTATCTGTTCGGCTTTTTTTTCATATGAAATCTCGACCAAACCGTAGTCTGTGCCCTCTCGAAGTATAAAGTTTTCGACAATACCTGCCATAGCCTCTTCAGAAAGATGCTCAGGTAAAATTTCAATTGGACTTTCCGGGTTTTTATGTTCAGACATAGACAGATCTTACGAAATGATTTATTTCAAAGCAATATTTGAAAAGGCTTAGCTGATGTCAATGACCGACAATACTCCAAAAACAAAAAACGCTGTGTTAATTGGTATACAATTGCCCAAGGTTAGCACACAAGAGCTAGAAAGCTCGCTACAAGAGCTTACTCGATTGGTGACTACACTTGGTTACAATGTTGTTGGTCAGATCACACAAAGAAGAGGTTCGGATCGTTCAGCTTCAATTTTAGGTGAAGGAAAATTAAAAGAGCTGGCCGAATGGACTGGTGGTACTGGAAAAATTGCGGCCATGGTCGAACACAAACTCAGTAAGGCAGCGCTTAAGTGGCAAGAAGAAAAACTTGAGGCAGAACCAGAAGGCGACGAAGAAGAAGTTCAAGGGATTTTACCTGAAGAAAAAAAAGGCTCAGCCCAAATGGTTATCGTCGATACCGACTTGTCACCATCTCAAATTCGCAATTTAGAAAGCGCTGCCGGAGTTACCGTTCTTGACCGAACTGGTGTGATCATTGAGATTTTCAGTCGTCATGCCAGAACCAAAGCCGCAAGATTACAAGTCGAAATTGCTAGGCTCACTTATGTTGCACCCCGATTGCGCGAAACTGGTGGCGGTGAAGATCGCCAAGGTGGCGGTGTTGGTGGAAAAGGTGCCGGCGAAAGCAGCCTAGAATTAGATCGTCGTAAAATTCGTGATCGCATTAAAGAATTAAAAATTGAATTAGCCTCTATCGGCAACGAACACGAAACAAGAAGAGCAAGGCGCGAACAGGAAATTTCTGTAGCTCTAGTAGGCTACACCAATGCCGGAAAATCTTCCTTGATGCGAGCTATGACTGGCAGCGAAGTCCTCATTGCAGATAAACTCTTTGCTACCCTGGATACAACCATTAGACCCATGCATCCCGAAACAAGACCCAAGGTTTTATTATCTGACACTGTTGGCTTTATTAAAAAATTACCTCACGATTTGGTGGCTTCTTTTAAATCTACACTTGATGAAGCATTACATGCCTCTCTTCTATTATACGTCGTAGACAGTTCAGATCCATCGTTTAGATCGCAATTACAGGTAACCAAAACTGTTTTACACGAAGTAGGCGCTGATGATACGCCCAGCCTCTTGGTATTAAATAAACGCGATAATCTTTCGCCTGAACAATCACAGGCATTGCGTGATGAATTTCCAGACGCCATTATGATTTCTACTCGCAATACTGATGATCTTAAAATGTTGCGAGAAAAAATCATGAGTTATTTTGAAAGCAATATGGTTGATGAAGATGTATTCGTTGCGTATTCAGCCAAAGGTGTCATTGGTGAAATCCGCGCGAAAATGCGGGTTCTTGGCGAATCTTACGATGAAAAAGGCGTAACCCTGAAGGTGCGCTGCAATCCAGACACATTAGCACAAATTAAAAAACGCCTGAAATAACCTCTTAATTTAATTAATTCTTATTTTAAAACATTGGTTTTAATTTTTCTTCTAAAAACTTTGAAACCTCACGAACTTTGCGTGAGGTTATTTTTTGTGGCGGATACACCAAATGTACTGGTGCAGTTTCCAGCCCCCAGCCTGATAGAACATGAACTAGCTCCCCATTTTCGTAATATCCTGCCAGCAAAGTGCTTGGCACCAAGGTTATTCCCAGTCCTGCGCAAGCTAAATTCAGAGCCATGACTTTGTTGTTCGCTCTCCATTTAGGTTTAAAATCAATTTTTTCAGTTCGCGTTCCATTAGTAATCACCCATTGATTCTGTTTGCTGGCAGGGCCAAATAAAGCATTTATGCATTGATGTTTTTGCAGATCGATAGGCCTCTTGGGTGCACCGTATTTTTCTAAATAACTTGGTGCTGCTACAAATTGAAAATTCGAGGTCCCTAGTAATTTAGCTTTCAAACTGGAGTCTTTTAATTTTCCTGCACGAATACCTATATCAGTTTCTGTTCTAATCAAATCAACATAATCATCTGTCAAATTAATATCAAATTGCAAACCAGGATGAAGCATACTGAGTTCTGTAATCAAAGGCGCTAACATGAATTTACCAAAATCCTCAGGAGCAGTGATGCGAACAAGGCCTGTTAATTCATCATTCTCATGATGCATATTTCTTTGTACCTCGCCAAGTTTTTCAATTGCCGGCTGCAACTCTCGAAACAAACGATTGCCAACATCAGTTACTTGAAAAGAACGCGTAGTACGCAAAACCAAACGTAAATTTAGGTCTTGTTCCAACCTTGCTAGCGCTCTGCTGACTCGAGATACAGGCTGTTTTAGGCGACGTGCTGCCTGAGTCATCGACCCTGTTTCCACAACAGCCACAAATGTTCTTAATAAATTTAAATCCACGGAACCCTCTAGCTTTTCTTATTTTTGCATTATTGCAAAAATGATTATCGATTCTGTCTACTTTTGCAAGTCTGGTTTTTCATACATACTGGATGAAATTAACATCAACACTTACGAGGTAATCAATATGAATTCACTGTTACAAAAAACAATCAAAACAAGCTCCGAATACGCTCCCCTTGTTGCCCGTTTAGCATTAGGTATTATGATCTTCCCACATGGAGCGCAAAAACTTTTGGGCTGGTTTGGTGGTTATGGCTATGACGGCACCATGCAATTTTTTACCTCACAAGGCATGCCTTATGCTATTGCACTTTTGCCGATTATTGCGGAATTCTTTGGCGCTCTTGGATTGATCACTGGATTGCTAACTCGAGTCGCTGCTTTTGGTGTGGGCTTTACCATGCTTGTCGCTTCTACCATGCATGCATCTAATGGCTTTTTTATGAACTGGTTTGGCCAACAAAAAGGTGAAGGTATCGAATTTTTTTTCTTGGCAATAGGTCTTGCAATCACTCTGATGTTGACTGGCGGTGGCGCTCTTTCGATCGATAAAATGTTATCAAAAAACGAAAAATAAATTTATTGAACTTACTTTAGAAGTGGTGTGAGCCTCACACCACTTTTTTTATATCTAAATCTTTGGTCTTTCGCTGACATAAACTGTGATATCTGCTTCCATCACAATTTCGCCAGAGGTATTGCGAACTTTGACTGGCACAATATGATCACCGACCGTTAACTTAAGAACTTCTGGGTAATCACAAGTTGCAACCAAATCAGTATCTGCCTTTTTTAAATATCGCACAGTCATTGCCTTAGGAATCCATCGCAAATGATGTGGCAAGCCAGCCTCTACCGTAAAACCAAACGCCAACTCGCACGCATTACACATAGCAATTGCATGCACGGTACCAATATGATTTGAAACTGATCGACGTTTTTTAACATGAACAACACATTTGGTTTCCGTCAGCTCAGATACAAATGGATTGATAGATGCAAAATACGGAGCTTTTTGCGCGGCCATTTTTGAAAAAATATATTTTCCGCACGGCCATGCCGACATCTTTTTAAACATTTTTGCCAAATTCATAAAATCCCTTTCGCGAGACGTATCTCTTTACCCTCGAAGGATCCGTAAAAACTGTCAAACAGTATTTTCATTTGATGTCATTTCGGTTGAGTCTCAAATCAAATTATGTTTCTTTATTGTTTATGCAGTCATCACCACCAAAAATTCACAACAAGGGGAAAAGGAAAACACAAGATCCCTGCCCTGTTTGTTTTTTACATCGTGATCGTTGTATATGTGAATGGATCCCATCTTTAACTTTAAAAACGAAACTCACCCTTGTTATTCATAACAGCGAATTGAGAAGAACCACCAATACTGGCACTCTTGCGGTTAAAGCATTAACCAATAGCGAACTTCTTGTTCGCGGCAAAATCGACGAGCCATTAGATCTCAGTCAAACTCTCAGTGAAGATTATCGTTCCTTGTTATTTTATCCTTGCGAAGAGGCCATTGATCTATCAGCAGAATTTTTATCTCAAAGCTCTCTTCCAATTCATTTAATAGTTCCAGATGGCAATTGGAGACAAGCCAGCAAAGTTCATTATCGCCATAAAGAAATCGAACATCTACCACGGGTTATGATAAAAGCTGAGAACACCGAAACACATCACCTGCGTGCAGAATCTAGCAAAGAAGGTATGGCCACATTGCAAGCTATCGCTCATGCAATGGGTATCATTGAGGGTGATGCAGTTAAAGACGAGCTGCTTAAGTTGTATAATATCAAACTGGAACGCACCTTGCTTGGACGAGGCATCGTAAAATGATTCAGTTTGAACATCTTAAATTTTCTGATTGCAAAATAATGCCATGGAAAAATGGCAATGGAATGACCAGAGAAATAAAAATTTTCCCGAAAAACTCTAGCATCAATCAAAATGATTTTTTATGGCGCTTAAGCTCGGCTGAAGTTCGTGACAGCGGACTATTTTCTGCCTTTCCTGGGTATCAAAGATTTTTATCAGTTTTAGATGGCAAAGGACTTGAGTTGTCTTTTGAAAATAATAAAACAGAACCTTTGATAAATATTAATACATCAAACTTTGCAGAGTTCAGTGGTGATGAGCAGATATTTTGTCATTTGCTTGGAGACAAAGTCGTCGATTTAAATTTTATTTATCGACGAGACAAAATATGCGCAAGTTTTGAAATTTTAAAATCCAGTTTGAATAATTTTACAATATCTTGTGAATCCAGTGACGTTTGCATTTTGTTTGTTATGGCCGGCCAGATTGATATTCTGAACCTCTCGTCAGTGATTCAGTTAGATCAATTCGATACTCTTATCTTAAATAACGATCAGTTTAAACCCTCCATGTCCAGTGCAGACATTTCAATCAGCGCACATAAGAATTCTAAATATCTCTTAGTGAAATTACAAAAACGCTAAGTAGATTTATTTGAAAGTTCTATTGGCATTTAAAAGAGAAAAACTATCAATTCATTTTTAAAATGCTATGATTAAAAAATCCTTATTTTCAAACTCCAAATTATTTCACATTTCATTACTCTTTAACATGCCAAATCGACTAGGATTTTTTGTTTTTTTAGCATTTATATTAACTTATTGATTATAGCTACCTAGAAATTTTAAGAGAAACTTATTGTATTTTATAGCTGTCAAAAATGTAACAGGTTCGCTTTCTACCTTATTAAGGTAGAAAGCGGAATGATCAAGGGTGGGTTTAGCTTTATAATAACATTGTTAACTGTCGCTAAATGTTTGGGTGGTATCCAACATTACAAAACTCATCACACTTCTTGTTATTTAAAAAATCAAAATTCCTCGCCTATTACATTAATACGCAGCTTTCATGTTGATTTTAAATTTATGGGGTTGATTGTAGATCCACAAACTTTACAAACTCATCTTATTGATATGAACAGCTTGGACTGCCAAAATCCCAAGGCCATCAACGCTGATTCTCGATATGAAAAATTAATTGAAATTGCTACTTTGTCTCCATATCCATTAGAAAATGACGGATTAACCCATGATATACATTCTAATTCAGTTTATTTAACTGTAGACCTGTGTCCTTCTCATAAAGATTTTAATTCTGAGCTTAAAGATTTTCTTATTTCAACTTCTGAAATATTAGACAGACCCTTGCCAGTAGCCTTTTCAATTTCAGGGGGCTGGATTAAAGAACATACCGAAGAATTACAGGAACTAAAACAACTACAAGACCAGGGGCGGATCAACATTACCTGGGTGAATCATACGCGCCACCATTATTATGACAAAACCATCGCTAACCAACACAATTTTTTACTGTTAGAAAATGTAAATCCTCTTACTGAAATTCTAGATCAAGAAATATTAATGCTTGAACATGGCATAACGCCCTCAGTATTTATGCGCTTTCCAGGCTTAGTCAGCAATGAACAAACAATAAAATTGGTTCAATCTCTTGGCTTGATTCCCATTGGAGCAAAATCTTGGATTGCTAAAACTAAAAATTTCAAATTCGGCGATATTGTTTTAATACATGGGAATGGGAATGAATCCATTGGTGTAACCTATTTTTTAAACTTTATATCAAAAATGGGATTCAATATTCCTTGGCAAACACTTGAACAATGGAAAACAACTGAATGATTCAATCAACAAATTCAGTAAGTTTTATTATTTTCCGATGGATCGAAAAATTTCATAATGATAATTTTACTTGTATCAAAGAAATTTTCCAATCCTGCTTAAAAAAGTCGAAACTACATAATATCAGCAAGTTAAATTCGTATGTTTATTTTAAAATAAATTTATCGACAAAAATTAATATTAGTGATCGTGCGGCGCGCCGTCATCCTATGTATACATCACTCATTCATTATATGGAGGGTGTATGTACAAAATTTTAATTTGTTTGTTGGCTTATTCTCAATTGAGCTTTGCCACAAAAGTTGATCTGTCTCAGATGAACATGACCGAGGTTGCTGAGCAAGCCTTGCAGGCTGCTCTGAATGATCAGGTAAAATCAACATCTGACAAATATTATATTCCGGGCGAATGGACGACTCAAATTGTTTCCAGTCCAATTCCTTACATAGCTGGAGTTGGAAAAATGTTTGGGAAAGACGAAGAAGCCTCTGCTTTTACCACTGCTTCTGTCATAAATATTTTAGCTCAAACATATTTAGATTATCCTAGATATCGAGACAGTTCCGTTATTCAAAAAATTCCAGCAGCTATTCGTCGTGGAGTTGAAACCTTTGATCGTTACAAAGACGGAGCAACATATAATTTCTACCCTGCTTTGGTTGCAAAAAAAGGAGTTGTCGTACGCAGGCCCATTGGTTTACGTATGTTGCCTATATGGCATGGATTTACCAACGTACCCAACGATGCAGACACCTCTTCTGTAACTTTTTCTGCATTGCTATTAAACGCTAAAGTAAATAACGAGGCTTATTCTGTTCCAGAAGAAGCTTTTTCAGAATTTATAAAATACCGAGATATCGATCGCAAATCTCAATATTATAACAAAAGAGAAGGACAAGTTCACACTGGTGCTTTTTTAACTTGGTTGTATGACGAAAAAAATCCTAATATGCCAAGATTTTACTTGGCTCCATCTGAAAGTGGAGAGCGCATTCCATTTAACAGAAATGATGTAGATTGCGTTGTGAACACAAACGTGATGAAGCTCCGAGCACTTGCTAAAAGGTCTGAACTTCCTGGCTACAAAGACACATGTCAGATGATTACAGAGATCATTGCCAAAGATAAACATGACCGCTGTGGTATTTATTATCCTAACACCATGAATTTGTCTTTCGTCTTGGCCTTATCTGAAAAAGCTGGAGATCGATGTCTTCAAGACAACTCTAGAGAGAAAATTGTAACGAAAATATTAGGCATGCAAAGAGAAGATGGATCATGGCTAAACGACAATAATATTCACCCCGATCCAGTAATCACAACAGCATTTGCAATGTATTCATTACAACATTTTGCAAATATAAATGATCCTCAAATTGCAACAGCTCTAGTTTATGGAACAAAATATTTGTTATCCAAAACTTTAATGAAAAATGATCAAATGTACTGGCAAGCTGATAACTTTTTTACAGCAACAGCCTTTATTAGATCTTTAATGATGTGGAAATCAAAAGCTTATACTAATGCTATTGTCGGTTCTGTTTTATTAAAAATGTCTGTGACTAATCCTCAAATGACACCAGAAGATTATTTATCAGTTGAAATAGATTCGTCGAAATTAAAACCATTGGAGTTTATAAATGACAAATAGAATGAATTATAAAATTGCGTTGTTAATCATCCTGAGCTCAAACTTTTGTTCGGCATGGCAAGTAAGCTCTGGTGATTTACAAGCATGGTTAACCAAAACAAATGCTAAACAATCTGTTTATACAGAAATGCAAAAATATTTTTCAGATCATGGCGGACTAAATCCTGCCGACAAAGACTATACAAAACAATTTGTCACTAGAACTCACCAAGGATTGTTAAAGTCTGCTCAACTGGCTAATCAGAAATATGATGCCGCTAATGCTTCTTGCAGTTCATCGTCATTAATCGATTTTCCGGGAAATATCACTGGCCTTAGCGCAGGCTCTGGATTTGAAAAAGACGTCATGAGAATTCAAACTATTGATTGCCTTGGCGCTGTCAATTTAGACAAAGTTTTTTCATTGATGATGTCTGCCGATTTTCAAAAACAAGCGATTTCTGCAATTAAAAGAATAACAGTCAATGAGACAACCAATCAAATCTGTCACGATACTTACGTTTTTTTATTAGGATCATCTTCATATTGTTTTACGCAAAACATTTGGCATGATCAAAACACCTATTTCATTCAATCATTTAATGAGTTGAATCGAGGTGTACA
>CAZMVK010000072.1:3974-17199 GCA_964569545.1 uncultured Bdellovibrio sp. | reverse complement strand
GGGTTCTGTGAGGAGCTTGCTCTTCTCAAAAGAGAAGAGTAGGTTTACTCGATGACAAAAACCACTCCGCAAAAAATATTTTTAAAAGACTACCAACCACCGACTTACCAAATCAGCTCAGTACATATGGATTTTGTTATTCAGCCTGATACTGACGATATTCAAAACGACATTTGTTTGGTGACGACAAAATCATTTTTCAAACAAATCAAACCGGTCAGCGAGTTGTTTTTAAACGGAGAAGAGCTCAAACTGAACAGCCTGACTGTGAATGGAAAAACACCAGAGTACGTTATTTGTGGCGAAGGTTTGACCATAAAAAATCCTCCTGCGGAATTTGAACTGATTGTTGTCACCGAACACAAACCGCATCTCAACACTTCGCTTGAAGGCTTGTATCAAAGCAATGGTATATTTTGCACTCAGTGCGAAGCCCAGGGTTTTCGCAAAATCACCTATTTCTTGGATCGACCAGATGTGATGACAACTTTTCAAGTCCGCATTGAAGCTGATAAGAAAAAATATCCAATTCTGCTATCCAACGGCAACCGCGCAGAAAACAGCCAATCAAATCAAGATCTCGCCAACGGTCGACATCAAGTCCTGTGGTTAGATCCACACAAAAAACCTTGTTACTTGTTTGCATTGGTCGCCGGTGATCTTGCTTTGATCAAAGACTCATGGATTACAGCCAGTGGCAAACCTGTCGATCTTGAAATCTACGCTGCTCACGGCAAACAATCGCGCTGTTTGCATGCAATGAATTCTTTGAAAAAATCAATGCAGTGGGATGAACAACGTTTTGGTCGCGAGTACGATCTCTCGGTTTACATTATCGTCGCTATTGATGATTTCAACGCTGGCGCAATGGAAAATAAGGGCTTAAATATTTTCAACTCTCGATTGGTTTTGGCAGATACGGCCACAGCTACTGATTTAGATTATTACAATATCGAGTCCGTTGTTGCTCACGAATATTTTCACAATTGGACCGGCAATCGCGTCACCCTTCGTGATTGGTTTCACTTGAGCCTGAAAGAGGGCTTGACTGTATTTCGTGATCAAGAGTTTTCCATGGATCAATACGATCGTTCATTGATTCGAATTGATAACGTCAATGATTTGCGTGATTCACAATTTGCAGAGGATGCCGGCCCCAATGCTCATCCCATTCGTCCTTCGTCTTGTTTTGCCGTCGACAATTTTTTCACACCCACTATTTATGAAAAAGGGTCTGAAGTCATTCGCATGATGCAAACCATGGTGGGCCGCCCTGGGTTTCGTTTGGGTATGGATTTGTATTTTTCTCGTCATGACGGCCAAGCTGTGATCATCGAAGATTTTGCTCGGGCCATTTCTGATGCCAACAAACAAGACTGGCAACAATTTCAATTATGGTACTCGCAAGCTGGCACACCAACTGTCACTGTCAGTGAGAATTTTGATGCTGGTAAAAAACAATATGTCTTGAGTTTATCACAACGCTGCCCACTGACGGCACAAGAGAGCAAAGACCCAGAATTTAGCAAAAAACCTTTTCACATCCCATTGGTTTTTGCTTTGCTGAATGCCTCTACTGGAAATGAAATTGCATTGAGCACTGAACACAGTTCGGATTTTGCGATCAATAGCGAAAATCAATCTTTGTTGCATTTAAAACAAGAGACTCAAAATTTCGTTTTCAATAACATGGAACAGAAACCTATGCTTTCTATCAACCGTCAGTTCTCTGCTCCGATTCATTTAGAAAGAACATTAAGCACGGACGAACAATTGTTTTTAATGAAACACGATACCGATGCATTCAATCGTTGGGAAGCTTGCCAAAATATCTATTTAAAACTGTGGACTGAATGCCTTACCAATACCAACTTGCAAATCCCGGAACAAATTTGCCAAGCATTCAACAGCATTTTATCAGATTCAAAATTAGATGATGGCTTAAAAGCCAAATTGATCGAGTGGCCATCGACCAGTTATTTTGCACAAATGCAGACAGAGCTCAATGGTCCATTGTTTTTACAAACAAGAAATCATTTGCTGACTCAATTAAGTCTGTATTGTGAAAAGAATTTGTTAGGCATTTACAAAGCGTTTCATGGCATCAATACGAATTCCCTTGATCCCGCAGATATCAATCGTCGTGCATTGAAAAACACCTGTTTGTATTATTTGAGCATGTTGCCTCATCACAGCGAAATGGCTATGCAACAACTGACTCAGGCAAAACAGATGACCGACCAACAAGAAGCGCTCTCTGTTTTGGTCAACCAGTCATCTGAATTAAAACACAAAGGTGTTCAGCATTTTTATGAAAACTGGAAAAATGAATCTTTGGTCTTAAACAAATGGTTCGCGGCACAAGCTAATTCTACCAATGCTGACACTTTTGAAAATGTAAAAGCCTTGATGAAACATCCTGATTTCAATATTAAAAATCCGAATCGAGTTTATTCATTGCTCGCAAGATTTGGCGATAACATTTCACAATTTCATCAGAATAAAAAAGAAACATATGAATGGATGGCAGAACAGATTTATACACTGGACCAGTTCAACCCACAGGTTGCGGCACGTGTTTCTGGCAGCTTTGAGTTGTGGACAAAATTACCGAAGAATATGCAATTAGAAGTCAAAACAATCTTAAAGGACTTGATTGCAAAAGGCCTCTCTAGCAATACTCATGAAATCATCAGTAAAACATTAGAGGCCCAATAACAGAACTGTTTGAGCAGGGCTTCTTCTTAACTTAAGAAGCTGCTCTGGTGGCAACAGCTGGATTTAACAAACCACGGCTGTTAAAAGACTGTACGCACTCTTTCCAAAAACGCTCACGGATTTTTGTTTCCGCTGGGCCGAATTTTATTTTTGGATAATCTTCTTTTTCGAAATGTGTTGCAAACTCTGCTTCACCGCAGGCACGGACAACTTTTAACATCAGATTAAAGTGCGCTTCGGTAAATGGTTTGTTATCAACCAACATCTTTCGCAACCCCTGCTCTGGAGTGTGCAACAAAAATTGATAAAGACTTGATAGATCGTATTGGCTCATATGAACCTCCCTTTTCATACATAGTATCGGAACAATCTGTCGATGACTGTCGATCACACAAAGCACTAGGACCATTTCTCGATCTAAAGCCAGAAACCCTCGCCTAGCCTTCAGGCTAAATAGAACTCCCCCCAGCTATTTAAAAACGCTCAAACATACTCGACAGCAGAAAGCAGAGGGAAAGGAAGTTCTATTTTTTTCGATCTCCGCCCCAGCATGAAGCTGTATTTAAAGGCGGCGAGGCAGGATGCCGTATCGGAAAAAATAGAACTTCCCTCCCCTCCTCTTTCTTTGTCTGCGAAACTCGGTTTTTAAAGAGCTGGAGAAATTTCTTTTTAGGCTGAAGGCCTGTTTTGGCGGTACTAATATTGCTTTGTTAAATACATATGAGAATTGATGTTATAAAATCATTTGTATTGAAAATTAAGACGTCCCCACTGCTGGCGACTGTCGATCTTTTTGACAGGTGGCTATTGAATATTGGCCTGTATGTAAATTGCAAACACATCAAATTTTGGATTTTAAAAGGTTTGTTATTCTTAAATGTTTTTTGTTTTTTTGTTGAAGCCCCAGCGGCTCCTGTCTGTCATGGAATTTATGATAACAACCTACACCTACACCAACAACATCATATTCAGACGCTGTTAGAAAAAGCCCAAGAAAGCTTTCCAGCCATAGTTGCTGATTTTATACAATGGGCACACTTTTACCACGCATCGTTCTTTGCGAGAATTAAATCTGAAGAATCTTTATCAGCCAAACCGGCAATTCGCTCCAATGAAAACCAGCCCTACACATTGGATCACGTACGTGACACTGTGGGATTACGTTTTATTTTACCGATTCAATCGCCATTATTGAAAACACAAAACAAACATGACTTAGCCTTGCTGCTTGGAATGTCAACGGATCAATCTGAAACTCGTACCCAATCTTGGAAGCCCTATCATTTACTTTCAGTTAAAGCCAAGGGCACCGATATTGACCAACAAAATAATAAGTTTTATCGCGCCACTCACCTGACTATGCAGGATCGAAATGGACTCAAATTTGAATTGCAATTAATGAGCAAGTTTGTAGCTGATTGGCATTCCTGGGATCACGATCTTGTTTATAAACCAAGAACCTCAAACCCTGAATATCTTAAAAATGTCAAAAAATACTCTCTAGCATGGATTCATCTAATCACTTTGCTGGAAGATGTTTACATAAATAAAGCTAACAAGAATGATCTGATTGTTTTTCTCAAAGAAACCTTAAATATGAAAATGGATTTGCGCAACCCACACTGGCTTTTGAATTTTGATCATGCACTGATTTCAACTTTGCAAATTCAATCTGAAGACCAATTTTTTCATGAATACCATGACAGCAAAATCACTGTACGCAAACAGGCCGCCAAAGATTTATTAGGCTTGAGTACGACAGTGTTTTAAAAACTCGATTCGAGTTTCATGTTTTTCTTTAAAGTGTCCACGCAAATCAGAAGTCGAAGTTTTGCTGCTCTCATCCTGAACGCCGCGAGCAATCACGCAATAATGTTTTGCTGTAATATGAACTGCCACATGTTCAGTTTCTAAAACGTACTGCAGACAATCAGCAATCTGTTTTGTTAAACGTTCTTGCACCTGCGGGCGACGAGAGAAAAACTGCACCACACGATTGATTTTTGAAAGACCTAAAACTTTACGAGTTGGGATATAAGCCACAGTGGCATGGCCATCAATGGTTTGAAAATGATGTTCACAAACACTCAATACTTTAATGTTTTGCACAACCACCATTTGATCGTACTGCATTTCATTATCAATAACTGTCATTTTAGGAAAAGATTCAGGATTCAAACCACTGAAAATTTCATTCACATACATTTTAGCAATTCGTTTTGGCGTATCTTGAATCGAATCATTGCTTAGATCCATACCAAGGGTTTTTAAAATTTCAGTAAAATGATAAGTGATCTTTTCAATCTTTTCTTCATTTGTATGAGTGGTTTCAAAAGCTGGAGTCGGACGCACGTTATTTAAAATCTGTTCAACCATTTTTTTACTGGTTGATTTGTCATTTTTTAATTTAGATTTATTGTTATCTTTTTTTAGATTGCTCATTTTTACATTAAGGCTTTTCAGTTCGGAATTCTGTTTTATATTTTTCTTCATCTCTTGTTTGGCTGACTTTTTCACAGATTGATTTTTTACTGATTGATTTGCTAATTGTTTGTCTGTTTTCTTTATTAATGATTTCTTTATTAATGATTTCTTTATTGATGTCTTTTTCATTTATGTCTTTCCATCCAGCATTTGCAGGAATGAGCTCATTGCTGAGATGCATATACCTAATGCTATTAATTAAGACAAGGACATTAGCTGTTCAATATAACGAACCGCTCGCTGAGCACTGCGGACCGCGCCATTCATCGTCCCTGCCAAACCAGGATTGTCCGTATCGCCAGCAAAAAACCATGTTGTAGATTGAGGTAATTCCATTTCTATTTTTTGAAATTGCCCAGGGCCTAAATAACTGCGGCTGCCCAAAGACCATGGATTTTTTTTCCAGTTCTGTAAAATATCAATATTTTCAAAGGATATATTTTTAAAACCCAAAGCAGCCAAATCTTGCATTTTATTTTGCAACAAATGCGGCCCGGCTTCAGCGCCAATATCACCTGCGTAATAAGCCTCTAACAATCCATGCACTGTATCCGTACCTAAATCAACGGGATCACCGGCCTCCATGATCGCAAGAGTTTTTAAGTCCGTTAAAATATTGGACCCAGCAACAAATGGCAAATTGTCTCTCCAAAAGCGATTGTTGTAACTGGTCACAAGCTTACTGTGAGATCCCAATTCTTGTTCGCTGATCAATTGTTTACGGTTGTCAGACATCGCAATATTTTGCCAACCTTTTACCTGACGAAGCATAGTCGCTGGCAAGGTGCAGATCACATTCTGTGCTTGAATCTCAACATGACCTTTGGGAGACGTAAAAGATAAAACATAATAATCATTTTCAAGCTCAATCTCAGTCAACTTATAACCAAACTGCACGCCCTGAGATGGCAATACGCCATTAATCCGGTCATACAAAGCTTCAGTCAGTGTTCCCGCTCCGCCTGATATCTTGTAATATTTTTGTTCGCCCAAACGAAAATGATCACGCAACCAATGCACCAGATGCAGGGCCGATATTTTCTCTGCTCCCACACCCCAGTGTACAAGGCATTGTTTTTGTAAAAATAAAATTTGCCAAGGCTCCAGTTGTTTAGAAACTTTTTTTATTAATTCTTCGGCTGACATTTCATCAAGATATAAGGCCTTTGGAAAATGTTTAAAATTTTGCTGATTCAAAACCTGGGGTGAGTTTCCATAAGCATCATTAGCCAGTTGCAAAAATATTTTCTGCATTTTTTGTTGCGCTTGATTTGCGGATTTGCCAGACCACCATTGTTTTTGCGCATACAACAATGAACCCTCTGCTGGATTTCGCTCGATCACAGGAACGCTAAGCTCCTTGGTTAAATCTAAAATGGCATCATGATCTGATTCAATTCGTTCGCCACCGAGATCCGCCACCTGCTGACTGACATTTACAGAACGCACCGTGCGCACACGTCCACCAAAACGCTCGGAGCCTTCGTAAACGCGGAAAGGAATTTTATTTTTTTTCAATTCGTAAGCGGCACTCAAGCCGGAAAGACCTGCGCCTAAGATGAGAACTTTGCCACGCCCATCAATGCTTTCTCCACGCATCCAACGACGTAAAGACACACAACCTGAGGTCGCACCTGACAAAGCTGCTGCCGAAGCCAACAGGCTAGCCGTTTTTAAGAAATCACGACGCGAGCTGAGCGTTTGCAAATTTAATTGCAGTGGATTTAATTGCTGAAGCGATTTTGATCGTGATTTTTTCATCACAACCAGTGTAAAGATATCGACATGCATTGTCCAATTCAAACTCCAACGCCAATCTCAATTCTCGCAAGAACTCTTCGCAATATGCGACAAGCTTTGAATCAACTAAAATGAATTCAAATATCCAGAGCAACCCTATTCTTAGCGGCCATATCCTTAGCGACAGTGAACTGACACAACTGGCTGAGCAACAATGGCTCTGCAAAAAAGACGTATTTTCTCCTGAGCAACTTAAAAAACTGCAACAAATCGCTCACAATCGATGGCAACAAGGACAGTTTCGTTCGGCACGCATTGGACGTGGCCATGAGCAGCAAGAACAAAAAAACATTCGTAGTGATGAGATCCTTTGGCTAGACCCAATGGATCCTGAACTTATATTTTTTGCTGAGATTTGTAACAAAATTCAAACGGAACTGGCGCAAGGACTGATGTTACCTATTCAAAATTATGAGCTTCATTGGGCTCGATATCCTGCCAACAGCGGTGGTTACGACGAACATTTAGATCAATCAAACGCTAAAGACCTATTTCATGGCGAAAGATTAATCACCTTAGTGCTTTACCTCAATGATTCTTGGCAAAGCGAAGATGGCGGACAATTAAAAATGCGATTGCCTGATAAGATCATGACCATCGAACCACAATGCGGAACCCTGATGCTATTTCGCTCTGACAGCCTTTGGCATCAAGTGATTGCTGCAAAAAAAGATCGTTGGAGCTTGACCGGATGGTTCCGTCGGAATTGAATATCAGTTCATGCAAAAAACTGGAGCCGACCTTTACACTACAAAAAGCTTATTGCTGGAAATGTGCACCTATCGTTTTTCGATGCGTGCCCTGATTTTATTTGTCTCACTGTTGACGACATTTTTTGGTTTGTTAGCACCTTTTTTTCAAAAGGAATTTTTAGACAAAGGAACTTTTGATTTTCTTACTTATTCTTTCTTAAGTCTTTTTTTCTCGCTTGGCTTTTCGGTATTAACCAATTACCTCGCCGTGCGCGAAGCCACTCTGATGCAAAAAGCTTTGGCGGAAAGACTGTACAAACACGCTCTGTCATTACGACCAGACAGCATGCTCGGCAAACCTATTGGCGAAATCGTTTCTTTGTACGCTACTGATATACCAGGTTCGACCATTTTTTTAGAACAAAGCCTTCCGCAAGGTGCGGGGTTGATTTTTCCATTTATTTTAGCACCATGGGTGCTGTCGCATTTTTTTACAGTGCCTCTGTGGCCACTGCTATCCATGATGTCGGTGATTATTTTACTGAGTTTTTTTATGGCCTATCGCCAAAGCCAATTTTTTTTCCTTTTCAAACAATTAGCTGCTGATCGCATTGGCTTGGTCAACGAATGGATTCAAAACATTCGCACACTGAGAATTTTAGGTTGGATGACTAGTTTTGAAAAAAAGATTTTTGCTGTGCGCGAGGTTGAAACACAAAATCGCATAGCCATGGTCACCAATGGTCAAGCCATGAACAGTGTCAGCTCCTCTGTTACTTTTTTATTAAATCTTACCGCCTTGGTTTCATTAGTTTACCTGACATCTGCACCCATCACCAAAGGCACCTTAATGGCATTGCTTTGGATCGTTGGCGTATTTTTAACTCGCCCATTCAGACAAATGCCTTGGTTTTTTACTTTTCTTTTTGATTCTTGGACTTCATTAAAGCGCATTGCTGCTTTTTTAAATCTAAGAAACATTGATAGTTTTGAACGACCTGATGATTTTCAAAAAATTAAATCTTTTGAATTCTGTGAACCAGCTGTTCGTATACGTAATTTATCTTTGACCCTACAAAATCAACCTATTTTAAAAAATATCAATTTTGATGTCGAACAAAGTGAATTCGTTGCCATCGTCGGCGAGGTTGGCAGCGGAAAATCTTTATTGTTATTGTCTTTGCTTGGCGAAACTGGGGCTTCATTTGATCAGTATGAACTGGGCCTAAACAACGCGCAGCAATTGCCACTGGATCAACTACGACAATTTTACACCTTCATCCCACAAGAAGGTTTTATCATGAGCGCAAGTCTTCGCGAAAATGTTGCCTTTGATTATGACGTCAAACCAGAACAGGTCGACAAAGCAGTTTCACAATCTTTAGAGCTCGCACAATTTCAATTGCAAACTGAGCGTATTAGCAATGGGCTGGATACCGAAATAGGCGAACGCGGGGTCAACCTCTCCGGCGGACAAAAACAAAGGGTCAGCCTTGCCCGAGTAGACTATCACCGAGCACCAATTATTTTAATGGATGACTGCCTCAGTGCCGTCGATGTTGATACCGAAAACAAATTGATTTCTGAACTTATCAAAGGTGCTTGGCAAAAGCGAACTCGCATCATGGTCACGCATCGTCTTTCTGTTTTAGAAAAGGTCGATCGCGTTTTGTTTTTACAAGATGGTAAAATCACGGCTCAGGGAAAACTGCAAGAGCTGATGAAAAGCAATATCGAATTCGCAAATTTTGTGGCTAACGTAGAAACCAACAAGGGAACGCAGCCATGAGTTCTACAGAAAATATTAACAAATCCAATTTGAATGACAAAAAAGACAAATTAGACGGCGAAGTTCATTTTACCGGAAAATATTCAAAAACAGTTTTAGACACATTATGGATTTCTTATCGCCCATTTATGTTTCCAGCATTGTTAAGTATTGCTGTTGGCTTCTTGGGTCGTTTGGTTTTGTTAGCCAATGCGAACATCATAGGTATTTGGGTGGACAGTCTTTGTATACAATCCACAGTAACGGAAAATAATATCTGTCGACCCATTCCAACGATATTTCAAAATTTTAGCTCACAAAATTATATTGTTTTACTGTTGGTCATGTCGATAATTGGATTTTTCTGTGTTTTGTTATTTCGTATTTTATTTTCTCGATTGTCAGCTATTGCGATCAGCCAAATTTATGATGAGACCACCTTTCGCACATCTAGACAGCCAATGAGCTTTTTTGATTCCACTCCTGCTGGTCGAATTATTACTAGATTTTCAAGTGACTATGGCAACGTTTTCCGTTTGTTTGGCGGACCACTGGCTGAATTGTGCTCGATTATTTTTGATTTAGTCAGCATGCTGATTTTAATCACCTGGGCGAGTCCCATGTATTTTCCAATTGTCATTTTGATCGGCGCTGTTGATTTTGCTATTTACAAATTCAACGTTAAAAATTTACGCGAAGCTCGTCGACAATCCTCACGCAGCCGCTCGCCATCGATAGCCCATTTTGCCGAGACCGCGCAGGGCGCGAGCACGATACGAACTTTTATAAAACAAAAATCATTCATCTCACGTTTTTTAAATTTAGATGCAACATATCTTGGTAACAAACTTTCTACCTACAAAGCCGTGCTATGGTTTTCATTTCAAATCAATTGTATGACTGCTGTTTTTTTATTTTTAACTGGTGCGATTGCTTGGTTCTTAATGAACAAAGGCCTGCTAAGCCTGGGGTCGATTGGCGTTGCTTTTAGTTTTATCGCGCTTTCAGGAAATACCATTCAAATGTTTTTCGAGTGGATTTCACAACTGGAAGAAGCCTTGGTTGGTGTTGAAAGATTGGATCAATATCTACGTAGTCCTTTAGAAATCGGCGCTAAATTGCCGACGGCAGCCATCTTCCCGACGTCTCACGAAAAATATTTAGCCAAAGAAGAACAACAATTGATCCAAGAGACCGCGGCCCGAGCACAAACACCTGCCGGTTGTGCTTCGATTCATTTTGAAAATGTTAATTTTCGTTATGGTGAGGACCTACCCTTTGTTTTAAAAAATTTAAGTTTTCAAATTCCAGCTGGCGAGCGCTGGGGTATCGTCGGTCGAACTGGCAGCGGCAAATCCAGCTTGATTCAGGCTCTGTTTCAACTTTACCCGATCCACTCTGGACGCATCAGCATTGACAATGTAAGTGCTAAAGAAATGGATCTTGAAAAATATCGACGATCTATTTCATTTATTGCACAGGACCCCACATTGTTTGCCGGCAGCCTAAGAGACAATTTGGATATCAACCACGAGCTAGACGATGTCGCTTTGTTTGCAACTCTGAATAAGGTTGGCCTGGGTGAGTGGGCATCAGCTGATGGCTTAAAAAAAGAAATCGAAGAAAAGGGTCGCAATCTTTCTCAAGGCGAAAAACAACTGATTTGCATGGCCAGATGTCTTTTGCAAAACACACCTATTGTTATCATGGATGAAGCCACGGCCTCTGTAGATCCTCAGTCAGAAGAAATTTTGGTGAAAGCCACAGAAGAATTTTTTCATGGTAAAACACAAATCATTATTGCACATAGACTCTCCACTCTGGTTCATTGTGATCGTATTCTGTGGTTACAAAATGGCGAAATCATCATGATTGATACGCCAGCAAATGTGTTGCCGATTTTTCAAAAACAGTCGCCAGAAAACAGCTTAAAAAAAGGTCTTTGATAACAACAAAAGCTTGTCATTGAATCATTTAGCATTCATTATCGCTCAATATTTAGAGTGCACTCTGTGACATCATAAAGGGACCGTTGTATGAGTTCGCAAACAGTGAGGATGACAATATGAGAGACTCTTCAGATAATGGCGAAAACCACGCAAACCTCGAAGACAAAAAGAACGGTAAAGAAAAGGTCCAGTCCACAGCGGATTCAATGGAAGAAAACAATCCATTATTGAATTTATCTGAAGCCTGGTCTGCCCTGCCCTCTGCCGAAAGACGCGATAAATTTTCACAATTACCACGAACTGAAGCTGAAGAATTTTTTCTAAGCCTAAAGGCACACGACCAGGCCGAATTGATTTTCGAAGCCACACCTTTGGAAAAAAGATCTTGGGTTCGAATGCTTGGACCAGATGATATCGCCGATGTCATTCAAGATCTTGGCGTTGAATATCGCGATGAAATTTTATCTTATCTCGACAATCAAACTCGACGCGAGGTCACAGCTCTTTTGGCGTATGCAGAAGATAATGCCGGCGGCTTGATGAGTTCTCGTTTTGCCCGTCTGCGCCCAGAGATGAGTGTTGATGAGGCTATCAGTTACCTACGAATTCAAGCAAAAACCCAGGTCGAGACCATTTACTACGCCTATGTTTTAGATATGGATCAAACTTTATTAGGCGTGATTTCATTTCGCGAATTGTTTTCTGCACAGCCACACAAAAAAATTCGCGATATCATGAAAACTGATATCATCAAAATTCCAGTGAATTTAGATCAAGAGCAAATTGCAAAAATATTTTCGCAACAAAATCTAATGGCCTTGCCCGTTATTGACGAATGGGAACACATGAAAGGGATTGTCACCTTTGATGATATCGCAAGCGTCTTGCAAGAAGAGGCCACTGAAGATATTCAAAAACTTGGCGCGGTCGAAGCCCTTGATCTGCCCTACATGCGCACTCCGTTTTGGGAAATGATTCAAAAACGTGCTGGTTGGTTGGTGATTCTATTTGTCGGAGAAATGCTCACGGCTTCCGCGATGGGATATTTCCAAGCTGAGCTTGAGCGCGCCGTCGTCTTAGCTTTATTTATTCCGTTGATTATCAGCAGCGGAGGAAACTCTGGTTCACAAGCATCCACTCTGATTATTCGTGCTTTGGCGTTGGGCGAGTTACGGGTTAAAGACTGGTGGCGAGTATTCACCAAAGAATTGTTTTCTGGCTTAGCTCTTGGCTCCATCTTAGCAACTGTTGGTTTCTTTCGAATTTTATTATGGCCAACCCGAGAAAAAATGTATGGACCTCATTATCAACTGATTGCAGTCACAGTTTCATGCAGCGTCTTAGGTTGCGTGCTGTGGGGAACTATTTCTGGTTCGATGTTGCCATTTCTACTCAAAAAATTGGGGCTAGATCCAGCAACAGCATCAGCGCCATTCGTGGCTACATTGGTGGATGTCACCGGTCTTGTGATTTATTTTACCATGGCTCATTTTATTTTAGGTGGCTTGATTTTATAAAAAAATTTATAAATTACTTTGCAGCATACATCAAGCTGCCATCTTTAATTCTATCGATGACTTGATCTTTCAGCGACATTGTTAAAGCAAAACAACCCCAACTGCGACCTTGTTTGACGTCAGATTCTTGTACATAAGCCGCACCATGAAGAACTACAGAACGAGCACGAACATTGGAATTGGTTGCCGACAATCCATCAACCTTCATCGAGCGTCCATATTTTCCGCTATATGTTTCAGCCGTTAAATAAAAACCAAGAGAGCTGGCCTCACTGCCTGATTTATTACTGAAAATAT
>CAZMVK010000072.1:0-3964 GCA_964569545.1 uncultured Bdellovibrio sp. | reverse complement strand
TCTGAGCCCTTACCGTGAGCAACATGCAGTGCCCAGACCTTGCCACTAGCCATATCAATAATAAAAAATCTTTCTTGATTCGATTTCTTGCTGAAATCAACGATAGTTAAATATTTTTTATTTTTGATTCGATTGTAGTTCTGATCGTAATACAACAAAGCTTGCCCCAACATTTTTTCAAGAATCAAATGTTGTGGATCAATAAAACTGTATTTTCTCAAAATGAGATTGGCATTCTGATCTGTCACGGGCTGAGGCTCATCCATCACCGGCGGGGGATTCGGATTCACGCCTTGATTGTTTGCCTGCGCTGCTGGCTCTGAACTGTCGTCATCAGGCAGGGAGGATTGTTGAATACCCTTTGCACACGCCGTTAAACCGACCAAAACAACAGATATGGAAACAAATTTAACAAAACTACGCACTCTTCCCTGTGAAACAGATTTATCTAATCCTTGATTGATGTTTGAAACCGATTTTAAATTTTCTGTCGAATTATTTTCCAAACCAGACCTCCTAGTCACAGCAAAAAGATTGCTTAGGTCTAGTTCGGATGGGATGTGGAAATACTTAAGAAATAATCATCAAGACTTTTGTCGATAGCAAAGTCCACTTTAATGTCAAACTTAGTCACAGTGGCAAGTTACAACAAGAGTGAAATTGGGAAATACAATCACAAAAAAAACCAGCTCATTCGAGCTGGTTTTTCATATACATCTGCGTTTAAAATTAGACTTAAGTTATATCTTAATCATTAGACATTTTGATTTTAATGTCGCGAGGACTAGACTTTACTGATGAGCTGGAAGAAGCATTTAATGCAGCCCATGAGCTAGCTTCGCCATAAAAATTCAACACAACTTCATCACCAGTTCTAGGCGCCGGCATTCGACAAAAAATACTCACATTATCAGTACCACTGAAATAAGAGGCCCATCCAATTACAGTAAAAACAGATCCATGATTATAATTTTTTTCACATACTAATGAACCATTCAAAGTCACTTCAATATGAGAATAGGCGTCAGCTCCAGACGTCCCACCTACAGATGCGGAACTTACAACCCAATTTGTTTGTGGCAATGCCGCTGTCACCTGCATTTTGTCAAATCCACGCGGAACCTGATAGAAATGGCTGACTCCTGCCTCTGCACTGTTTCCACCAGCTAAAAAACTTTTCGATTTAGCCTCAAAATTTCCGGTTACTAAATTTACGATAGCCACCCCGCCAAGATCAGTCTGTCGATGAGCATTAACAAAAGGTGGAGTCAGTACGACCTCTAATTCACGAATACTTTGATCTTCACCTGACTCTACACTGCCGTATTCATGCATTGAACTCCACTGATAATTGATAAAATCAATAACGTTCCATTTGTATTTTCTTTTATATTTTGCCGCCATTTTTTTAAAAGTATCTTCACCTTTTTTCTGCATATAGATTGGACCAATTTTAGATAACTTCATCAGTTCAAATAAATCTGCTTGATATTCTTTATTTATGGCAGCAACCATTTGTTGTTTCCGCGAACTCCCAAGCTCAGCATTTTGCATCACGGCTTGAACTTGCTTATTATATTTTTCAAACTGCGATTTTAAGAATGGCTGCTGAGCCAATGTCTGTTGTAATTGCATCGTTACTGGCTTCATTTCCTGTCGTACAAAAGCCATTTCTTCGCTTTCACCTTTTGCCAAACCTTTGATTGATATCATCATTAAACCGGCTACCATTGCTCTTTTCATAAAATGTACTTGTCTCATATTTGCTCCTTGTTGGTGTCATTGTCGACTCCTTGAATATCGTCGGAACCTGTAAAAATAGCCACAAAGACAACCTTACAATAAATGATTTGATTTGATTTGATTTTTTTCATTATAAATCATAGATTTCTCATATGAAAATACTGAGTATTTACGATCTCTTTTTGCTAGGCGACCACCATCAAGCACTGAAAAAAACTGCAAAGACAGATGCTGAAATATCATGGCAAATCGGCTCGGCTAGTTTCTTAGGACAACTGGATGTGGCCGAAATTTTATTTAAAAAAATGAATACCAAATCTTCAATTGCTCATTTTTTTATGGGCCTGAGTTACTCCAGAATTTCGAAATACGCTAATGCTCGCTATCATTTTGGTCAAAACCTAAAGCTTCTAACCAAATCACATCGAAACAATAGAGATAAAAAAATTTCGAATGAAGAATTATTTTTTATTTATCAAGGCATAGCATTTTATCGGCGCCTAACGTGTCGTTTTGCCGTGGCCATACGCTGGTCTGAACTGTCATTTCAATCTGCATATAAAAAATTACCACCCTGGTTCGAAATCTTAAGCCATGATCTCAAAGGACAGTGCCTTATCGATCGCGGACAAATATCACAAGGTATGCAATTATTAAAACGAGCTCATAAAATTGCAATTGAAAATAAATATCATGGCCTACAACAAGCCTTAGACGTAACGATGATGAACACCAAAGCTCAACATGGCGATGGTGGTTTACAATTGACCAAACAAATCGAAAAATTTATTTTAGAAATGTCTGATAAAGATAATTATTCTCGCGCCATATTATTAATACACCTTGGGACGCAGTATTTATTGCAAGGTAAAATCGAAAAATCTCAACAGATGTTAACGTTGGCCTATCAAAGAATTACAAGACACAATATCAAAAGACTACAAGCACTAGTTTTGTTTAAATTTTCATATTTAAATTCAGTGCTGGGCAAAAAAGATCTAGCGTTTGATTATCTTGAAAAAGCACTAAGCAATATCGAAACTCAAATTGATCTAGTGATCTACACAAAAATATTGGGCTTAAAATATAATTTATTAACTAATGATTCGGAATATTCTCATCTCGAAAAAATAAAACTATTAGACCAAATAAAATATCTAACACTCAAGACTGGGCATGCCATTTCTGGCAGAATTTTAAATAGAATGAACCAATCAGATATTGCGCAACTGCCGAATTTAAACGATCCGCTGGGCGATTTAAAAGACTTACTGAGTGCTAAAAACAAAAGCGAACTGCAAAATATTCATCAAGTGTTAGAATCTGGATATCATTTTTTGCTTACTGAATTGTTGCCAATAAAATCCAAAGAACAACATATCTTGATGGACATTCTACCCAAAAAAATTGCTTGCTTTAATTTCGGGGAAATCTACATTTCTGACAATAATCTTTCACAACAGTTGAAAAATCTAATTCTCATTTTGAAAAACTCCAACCTTAACAAAGAACAGCTGGTACAACAACTGTGGGGCTACGAATACGACCCGGCTCGACATGATTCCATGATTTACACTATGATTTCTCGCCTCCGCTTAATACTGGGACCATATCAATCTTGGCTGGTTCAAACCTCTGGAACTTATTCTTTTAATCCAAACGTAAGTGTTTCAACCTTTGAACATCAAATTAAAAGCAAAATCGAATCTAAAAATTCTAATCCATTAGGATTCGAACAAAAAATGAATTTTAGACAATTGAAAATACTTGAGTACTGTAAAAACAACGAGTTTATCGACATCCAAATTGCTAGCCAATTAACAAAATCTTCAAAACCAACCAGCACCAGAGACCTAGCACACTTGGTTAAAAGCGAGTATTTACTGACGCTTGGCAAAGCCAGAGCAACAAAATATATTCTCAAGCATAAATAAACCAATGCGGGCACTGAGAGTTTGTTAATAAAACTATAAATTAATTCTAATAGTTGGAAGAGCAAACAAGCTACAAAAAAAACACCCTCACCTTTGAACTCATCTCTAAATTTTCATTTGCTACAAATTACTAAATTGATTTAATTCAAGTGACAGGGCATTTTGAGATTAATTCAAACCTTGCAACAGCAAGATTCAGGTTGCAGCAACTCTTGAAATCGATTAAGAATCAGTTATGTGCGCTGGGCAAAGCCACAGCGAGCCAGTGTGAGCAAAGTCATGACGAC
>CAZMVK010000071.1:0-17439 GCA_964569545.1 uncultured Bdellovibrio sp. | reverse complement strand
TAAGCACGATGTTCGTCTAGGTATTGATCGGGTGTTGGCTAGATAAGCTGAAGAGATTGCAGGTGTTTATTGCGAAATGCTCTGTTTTTTTAGTTAATCTCAAAAATGGATTTAGAACTTTTCGGCAATTATAAAAAAGTTAGACACTTTGTAGGCGTTTAGCTTTGGCTTGCAGCGCTCTACCATTGTCGAGTCTAGGGCGATGTTGGTCGGATTGCGTTTACAATCCTATCAATTCGAAAGACAATAGATATAGTATATTCTGGAGGCCGAGTTGGTATTTTTCAATAAGCAATTAAATAAAAAATATCATATTAAGCGAAATGCCTTTGTTGTTTTAATATTAATGCTCAGCGTTTCTTGCGCTACCAAAATTTTAACTTACGATAAAACTCAAGAATTACAAAAAAATCATGAATTTGAAGAAGCTGTTAAAATTGTTGAAACACCTGTCGTCAATGAATCCATTGTTCCGGCGGCAACAACTACTGCTGAAAAAAATAAAAATTTGATAACTTCTGCTGGTCAGGCTGCTGCGGTAAAACAAGATAAAAACAAATCTAAAGAAGCTAAAAAAATAAAACCCACAGTTAAAAAAACTGCCAAAACAGTTACTAATTCTGATTCCAAGTCGGCTACAAATTCTACAGCGGCAAATGAAGAAGTGATAATTCGTCGCCCACCAGATGTCGAAAGTGATCTTGGTTTTTCTGGTGGTTTTCAAAATCGTCGACCTGCAAAAGATCCTTTTCATGTGGGAGAGAGAGTTCAACACGAAGTCAGTTATTTTGCAATGAAGGCAGGGACCTTAGAGTTTATGACTCGGCCATTTGCTCAGGTTAATGGTTTACAAAATTATCAATTTCGTATGGCGATTAAAACGGGTTCTTTTTTTGCGTCTGTTTATTCGGTGGATGATTTCGTTGATGTATTGATGGATTTTGAAAAAATGATTCCCAGTGTATTTGCTTTGCATGTGCGTGAGACCTCGATGTTGCGCGAATCCAGAATGTTGTTTGATCACAACCTGAAAAAAGCAACTTTCTGGGATAAAAAAGTGACTGAAAAAGATGGCGAAGAAAATATAAAGAAAGAATGGGAAATATCTGATTACGCGCAAAACGTTTACAGCACTGTTTTTTATTTGCGGACTTTTCATTGGGATGTTGGTGTTACAAATTCATTTCAAGTGTCTAATAATGGTGAAAATTTAATATTTAAAGGTACAGCAATCAGAAAAGAAAAGCTTGAGACTGCGGTCGGCACATTCAATACGATTGTTATTCGGCCAGAGCTGGAATTGAAAGGCAAGTTTCAGCCAATCGGTGAAAATTTAATTTGGCTGTCAGATGATGATCGTAAATTTATTCTTCGAGTAGAAGCAAAAATTAAAATTGGAACATTGGTTTCGCAGGTCATAGAGCTTAACCCAGGAAATCCATAATGAGTGATATGACGTCATATCATACAAATTGTTTGCATTTTAATGGGTACAAACCCTGTGAGAAATCAACACAGTGTCATGGCTGTGCACAGTATAAACCTGCGGGATCTTCTATTCTGCTGGTTCATTTGGGTGCAATTGGTGCGGTGGTGAGATCAACTAGTTTGTTAGCTGGTATTCATCATAAATATCCAAATTCGCAAATCACTTGGGTGACGGAACAAAATTGTGTTGGTTTGTTGAAAAATCATCCACGTTTGCACCGAGTATTGACTCTGGCCCCTGCGGATCTCATTCAACTTGAAGCTTTGTCTTTTGATGTGATTATTGTGGTTGATAAATCATTAACTGCGGTTGCCATTGCCGACAAGGTTGAGTTTCGCCAAAGTTTAAACAATATAAAAGCTCAACGTTATGGTTTTAAATGCAACCCGAAAACCGGGGCGATTCTGCCTGCGACCGAATCAGCAAATGAGTTGTGGCAGTTGGGTTTAAATAACGATTTAAAGTTTTTTAAAAATCAAAAGAGCGAAGTTCAACTGATGTATGAAGCTTTTGAACTGATAAAACGGGGAGAAGCTCAATCCTTGTCTCGCACTGAAATTTTAAATGAATATGATTTGCCATTATCTCCTCAGGAATCGGAACTGACTCGTCAGCGTCGTCAGTCGTGGCAAGCCAAGGCCCAAGCCCAGGCCGAGACAATTGTTGGCATCAACACTGGCTGCAGTGGAGTTATCGCACACAAAAAATTATCGGTTGGTGGTCATCGTCAACTTATCAATGAATTGTTAAATCAAGGTGTTAAAAATATTGTTTTATTAGGTGGCCCAGAAGACACAGAAAGAAACATTGAAATTGGTCTTGATTTACCAGTGATTCAAAGCCCAACCAACAAGGGCTTGCGAGATGGTTTGATCAGTGTGGCTGCGTGCGATGTTGTTATCAGTGGTGATAGTTTGGGAATGCATATGGCGATTTCACAAAAAAAATATGTTGTGGCTTGGTTTGGACCTACTTGTTCGCAAGAAATTGAATTTTATGGACGAGGACAAGCTATTCAAACATTAGCAAGCTGTGCGCCATGCTGGAAGAGAGCTTGTGACAAATCGGTGATGTGTTATGATCAGGTTGATTTTAAAAAGCTTGCTGCCATTGTATCAAGCTTAACAGTAACAAGCTCAAGCTTAGGATATGCATCAGCACCATGTCGAACGAACAATCCAGATCTAGAATTTTAATAGTTCAAACTGCATTCTTGGGAGATTTGTTATTAGCCACTCCGCTGCTTAAAACAATTCGCGAAAAATATCCGCAAGCTGAAATATATTTGTTATGCCGTAAAGGGCTTGGCGCATTTATGCAGCAGTTGGGATTGGTAGATGTTTTTTTTGAGATTCAGAAAAAGGACTCTCATTCTTACAAACAAGCATACAATCAGATTTCTGATTTGAAATTTTCTTTGATATTTTGTCCGCATGAATCGCTGACTTCTGCATTGTTTGTTAGAAAACTTTTTGCTGACAAAAAAATAGCTTTTCGAAAATGGTGGAATTTTTTATTTTTTAATAATCTTATTGAGCGTGATGTTGAGTTGCCAGAAGCTATGCGACAGCTCAGCTTGTTTGAACCGATCGATGTTACTTTGCATGAAAAATTACAATTGTTTAAACATGAACACAATATTCTCAAAGCTAAAAATACAGCTAAAAATACAGCTCAAGATTCAGATAAAAAATCAGATCAAAATGCAGTCGGAGTTATTTCCAGCGATTTCATCCCAGTTCCATCCTGGGCCCGTGCCGATATAAATAAAAACATTCTAGGTGCATGGAGTGGGGAAACTCTACCAGCTAAAGACAGTTTTGTTTGTTTATTTCCAGGCAGCGTATGGGCAACCAAACAATGGACAGAGCAAGGTTTTTTACATTTAGCTAAGAAAATTAAAAATCAATTGAATTTGGATATTGTATGGATGGGCAGTCCGGTTGAAAAAGATTTGTGTGCACGTTTAAAACAAGCATTGCCAGGTTCCATATCATTAGCTGGGGAAACAAATCTTTTGCAAACAATGCAGGTGCTAGAGCTAGCAAAACTGGTGGTCTGTAACGACAGTGGTGGTCAGCACATGGCAGCTTTGCTGGCAAAACCAACGGTTTCAATCTTTGGTCCAACGGTTCTACGTTATGGTTACAGAGCTTGGAATGCAAAGGGAATTGTTGTTGAAAATATCGATATCAAATGTCGTCCCTGCGGTAAACATGGTCATCAGAAATGTCCAATTGGCACTCATGAGTGTATGACCAGTATTTCTGCTGACCAAGTTTTTAAAGCCTGTCAGCAGTTATTGTCTTAAAAAAGCAAAGAAGCAAAAAAACAAAGTAATGATGAAAAAGAAGCTTGATAAAAATCTTATGCAAGCCTTTCATAATCAAAATTACTCTTTGTAGTCGTCGACTTGAATGCTGTACTTTTTAATTTTTCGTAAGAGTGTGTTTTTAGGAATATTCGCATGCGCTACGGTTTGATTGATTCGACCTTTGTTGGCTTTTAATGCGGAAACAATAAAATCAATTTCGGCTTGTTCTTTGAACTGTTCGTAATCCAATACTTCAGTGCTTTGTTTGTTTTTATTCAATGACGAATTGATAGTTGGATTTAAAGATTCCGCACTTGCTTGTTTTTGTACATTCTCTGGCAAGCTGATGGCTTGAATTTGATTGCTACTCTCGACGACGAAAGCTCGTTCGACTGCATTTTCTAATTCTCGAATATTGCCAGGCCAGCGATATGATTTTAACATTTCTAAAGCCAATGGTGCTATGCCAGATATTGGAGAGTTGTGATTCTTTGAAAACTTGCGAATAAAATGTTGTACCAAGGCTGCAATATCATCTTTGCGTTCACGCAATGGTGGCAAGAATATCGGCATCACATTGAGGCGATAAAAAAGATCTTCGCGAAATTGATTTTCTTCGATCATTTTTTCTAAGTTGCGATTGGTAGCAGCTACGATACGTGCGTTGGTTTTAACTTCGCGGTTGCCACCAATGGGAACAAATTTTTTCTCTTGCAGAACTCGCAATAATTTAACCTGCATTTCAGGTTTAAGCTCTGCAATCTCATCTAAAAACAGGGTGCCATTGTTGGCCAATTGAAACTTGCCAATTTTTCTTTCGATGGCTCCTGTAAACGATCCTTTTTCATGGCCAAAAAGTTCGCTTTCCATCAAATTTTCAGGAATGGCGCCACAGTTGATGGCAACAAAGCTGCCGCTTTTTCTAGGCGAGTTGTAATGAATGGCTCTTGCTACCAGTTCTTTGCCGGTGCCATTTTCACCGCGAATCAAGACAGTGGTGTCGACCTTGCACAGTCGATAAATCAAATGAAATACTTCTTTCATTTTTTCAGAGCGACCAACGAATTCAGAATCAATATCGTCATCAAAAATGGGATTAGACAAAGCTAGGCTTGAGATCATTTCGCGAGCTTCTAATGATTTCCTAACAATCTCGCTCAATCGCTGAGGATTGACTGGTTTTTCGACGTAATCATAGGCGCCATCTTTGATTGCAAGGATTGCGTCCTGCAGGTTAGAATGAGCTGTCATGATCACGATAAAGGTGCGTGGATCTTCTTCTTTCATCAGCGTCAGTGCTTCTAGGCCATTCATTTCTGGCATTCGAACATCCATCAAAACCAAATCATAATCATGAGCTTTGAATAGATTCAGAGCTTCGACACCATTGCTGGCTTGAGTGATGGAAAAATCAATTTCAGTGACAGAGTTTTTTAAAATAGAAATAATGCTTTCACGTAATTCTTGTTCGTCATCGACAATCAGCACACTCAGTTTATTTAGCGACGTGTTGTTCATACAGTCTCCATTTCTGTTGTTTCAAAAGGTAAGAAAAATGAAACCTTGGTTCCTTTTTTAAGTTCACTTTGGATAGAAACTTCTCCACCGTGGAGCTCAATAAAGTATTTAACGAGATACAATCCCAAACCGGTGCCTTTGGTTTTCATCTCTTGATCTTTGCCGCGTACGAATTTAAGCCAGATGTTTGGTAAATCTTCAGGCGCAATTCCCTCGCCATGGTCAATGATTTCAACCCAAACTTTGTCAGCTGCTTCTTGCGAGGTGATTTGAATATTGGATCCTGTCATCGTGTATTTGATAGCGTTGTCGATGATGTTGATTAAAACTTCACGAATGAGCGTCATGTCGGCTTCAATTGAAAATAAAGGTTCTAGGTTGGTTTCAAGGGTGATGTTTTTTTCTTGTGCCAGAGGTTGCAACTGAGCGACGGCTTCGTTGATCAAATCATTGATGTCGACAATTTCTTTGTTCAATTGCAAATCTCGAGATTCAACACGCAGAACTTTTAAAATGGATTGAATGTAACGATTGAGTTCTTCGCTAGACATACGCAATGAACGGAGATCTTTGGTGTAGATGGATTCTGGATTTAAAACCATCAGTCTGTCGACAATGGCTTGGATTTTAGCAATGGGTGTTTTGAGGTCATGGCTGATGAGGGAGACAAAATTATTTTTTAATTGTTCCAATTCTGCTAAATATTTTTGCTCTTGTTGCAGTTGCAAATTTTGCTTTTCAATTTGATGAACTTGGTAGCCGACAAAAATAATCCATGTTGCTATGATCTGAATGATCGGAGAAATCGCAGGCAACCAAAAATAAAATATGTCAAAAACCCAAGCTGACAATGAAAGAGTCAGCGTGCCAAGCCAGATCAACATTACAAAAGCCACTGATTGCGGATACCGATGGATAAAGAATAAACTGAGCAGCATGAGAGCTAACAGTCCAAGGGCGTAAATTGAATTCGTGGTGCGATGGATCCAGCGATCTTCAATTAAATTATCGGCCATCTGTGCAAAAACTTCGTGACGCAAAGCTGGGCCCAATGGAGTCAGGTAACTGGAGGCTGAATTGTTGTCAGCGCCAATTATTATAATTTTATTTTCTAAAAAATTCCTTGGTAGTTTGTCATCAAACAACTCTTCAATGCTAATTTCGTTTATTTTCCCACTGGGTTTTCGAAAGTTAATATATTTTGAACTGCCATCAGCTGTGGCAAGGCTCCAATCTTTGGCTACAAGTTTTTCTACTAGATGATTTTCTTTTGGTCCTTGATTGTTGTTGCTTGGAATTTTGCGAATCACGCCGTCATCATCTCTTTGCAGAGTCAGCGAGCCGATGTTGCTGAGTTCTTCGTTGGCAAAAGCTGGTAAGATAGAGCGGTCATTGCTGCGTTCGGCGTTATTTAGGCTTCCCCAGATGATGTGCGGATCTTGAAAAACTTGTCGTTCAAAGTTTGAAAGATTATGCGTGAGAATGCTGGGGCCAAAATAAAGACTGACGCCAATTTTTTGCGGATTCATTGAGAGAATTTTATTGAGCATTTGATACCACAGTTTTGAATCCCAGAAAAAACTGTCAGTAACATCAGTAAGGTCATCTAAAAAAGCCAAACGCGAGGCCTTTAGTTGTGCTCCGCCGGGGAAATCTTCTGGATGCAAAGTGATCAATACGATTTGTGAGTTGAGAGGTTGTGGTCCGCGCATTTGAAAACGGCTGTCATAAGAAGTCACTTCGTCGCTTGATAAAAGCAAACAGCCGATTAGCCAACATAGAAGAGCGCGCACGGCACTGCCTTTAGAGCGTGAAATGTATCTGGTAAATAGTTGTAAAGAAATACTCGATCGTCTCCACGCGGACGACTGGAGGATTTGATTTGTCAGATTTTTCAGGGAGGCTTTGATTGATGCTGCCATTTTGCTAATGCACCATAGCAAAGATGTTTGAAAATACAAGTTTTTTTAGAATTCAGAGTCAGCTATCCTGAGTGCTGAAAGATGGTGAAGCATGAAGGTATTTAGTTCTTTAGAGGACTGGCAGGATTTTAATGGCCAAAATTTGAGTTCTATTCAAGAGTGGCCACCTGTCGCTTTGACTATAGGCAATTTTGATGGGGTTCATTCCGGGCATCAAGAGCTCATTCATCGGGTTCGCCAACATGCGCAGGCTCAGTGGGGGCGATCACTTTTGTTAACTTTTCACCCTCATCCAGTGCAGGTTTTAGCTCCGCACAAAGAACATTTACGCTTGTTTTCGTTAACAGATCAGCAAATGCAGTTGCGACAGTTTGGCCTGGACATCTTGTTTCGTCAGACTTTTACGCGTGAATTTTCTGAATTGTCGGCACCTGATTTTTTAGAGCAGTATTTGTTGAAATATTTTAAACCTAAAATGATCGCCGTTGGTTATAATTTTACATTTGGTAGCCATCGCCACGGCAATATCGATTTATTACAATCTTTTTGCCAACGTCATCGTATAGCTTTGGAGGTTGTGCCGGCATATCGCTCGGCAGTGGGTGTGGTTTCAACATCAGAAATTCGTCGCAGTCTTTTGGATGGCGATATCGATCGTGCCACAGAGATGTTGGCGCGCCCTTATTGTTTTCGCGGTTGGGTAAAAAAAGGTGAAGAAAGAGGTCGGACCATTGGTTTTCCGACTGCAAATTTGCAAGTGGATGTAAATTTCATTCCACGTTTGGGTGTGTATGCCTGCACTGTTGAGATGAAGGGTGCAAAACTGTCAGCTGTTATGAATATTGGGGTTAATAAAACTTTTGTAGAGGGTGAAAATCATCCAATCAAAGTCGAAGTTCATATTTTAGATTTTTCTGGCGATATTTACGGTCAAGAAATGTCTGTGCATTTTAAACAATTTTTGCGTGATGAAAAAAGATTTCAATCGATCGATGAGCTCAAACAGCAAATTGCGATCGATGCCATGCAGGCTAGACAAATTTTAGCTAAAGGTTAGGTTTAAGATGACTACAGAAAAACAGTTTGTGGTTCTGGATTTGTCAGCTCAAGGTGAAGCAAAACGAAAACAAATATTCACCAGCAGTAACATTTTAAAACCAGGTTTGAGTTTGCGTTTTTTAGAGCAAACCGCAGATCAATTATCTGCCGTGAAAGAAAACCCAATTACTCTTTTGTCGACGAAAAGTTTTCAAGAAAAAGTAGACTGCATTTTTTTGCCAACAACAATGTCAGATTCATTGATTCAGGTTGCGTCGGTAATTTCTGAAGAAGTAAAAGAGATGGGTTTTGTTGATTGTATATTATTACAGAATTCTAAAAATTGGCTTCGCTGTTTTTTGGCGCAAGCTTTGCGACAATCTATTATTGATGAGCACTCAACATTGAATACACATCAAGCTGCTTTTGTAACTGATGGCGGAGCGTGGACTCATTTGTGTTGTTCGTTGTTGATGCAAATGGGATTTAAAAATATTGTTATTTTATCAGAAGATGTCGATTCGTCGCAGGCCAAGTTTAAATCGACTCAGGCTAAATATTTTGGTTCGCAAATCAGTTATTTGTCTTTTGACAAGCTGACCGAACAGCCCAGTCATGCATCAGTTTTGATTAATTTGCTTGATAGCACAGAAAAGCCAGAGCTCTATGGTGATTTGTTGTACCTTAATTTTTTAAAACGCGACAGTTTGGTGATAGATTTGTTTTCGGACCAGGTAACCAGTGCGTTGACTGAAGAGTCAGTTGTCGCCGGAGTGCACAGTTTTACCGGTCTATTGGTTTTAGCTCTCAGAGATTTTTATGTTTTAGAACATATCACAGGTGGTCAGCTGGCCGTTGGTCAGGATCAATTTCGAAAGCATTATTTATCTTAGGTTGGCATATTCTCGACCTACATCCAGTGACATCATAAGTACCATGGGCTAAAGTATACAGTGACTGTTTGTACCTTTTTTGGGTGCTAGCTTTTAATCCATGGAGGGGTTATGGCAAATCTTCGGCTCGGCGAATTGTTAGTCAGGCAAGGTCTTGTGCGTCCTGACCAAATGGCACGAGCATTGGAAGAACAAAAGAAAACTGGAAATCGGCTTTCTACTCTTTTGATCAACCTTGGTATTATTAAAGAAAATGCTTTATTAAAGGGGCTTGAAAAGATCTACCAGTTGCCCGGTATTGATCTCAGCAATTTTCCAGTTCAGCCACAGGCTTTGCAGTTGGTGCCTCGTGATATTTGTGAAAAACATTTATTAATTCCAGTGCAGAAGGTTGGCACGGGGACGTTGGTTGTGGCTTTTTCAGATCCAAGCAACGTCGCAGTTCGTGATGATTTGCGATTTATCACTCGTTGTAAAATTCAGGCGGTGGTGGCGACAGAGACATCCATTGTTTCTGCATTCGAAAAATATTTTGGTGCTAATATTTCAGCTATTGGTAAACAGGTCGAAGCTGAAAATTTAAGTAGCGATGATATTGTTGTCGGTGGAGCTGATAAAATTGAGACCGTGGATGCGGCTGGAGCTGAAGATGAAGGGCCCATTCAAAAATTTGTGAATGCGATCATTGTCGATGCCATTCGTAAAAAAGTTTCAGATATTCATTTTGAGCCTTATGAAAAAAGATTCCGGGTTCGTTATCGTATTGATGGTAATATGATCGAAGCCAATTCTCAGTCGCCGGCTTCGGCTGCGGCCATTGCCAGTCGTATTAAAATCATGGCAAAACTTGATATTGCAGAAAAACGCCGGCCGCAAGATGGTCGTATTAAAATTCGTTTGAGCAACGGACGAGACATGGATTTTCGGGTGAGCGTCTTGCCAACTATTTGGGGCGAGAAAGTGGTTATGCGTTTGCTTGATAAATCCAACTTGCAGTTGGATATGACCAAGCTTGGTTTTGAGCCAGAGGATTTGTTAATTTTTAAACGAGTGATCCAATTACCTCAAGGGTTGTTGTTGATTACAGGGCCGACAGGTTCTGGTAAGACAACAACAATTTATTCTGCCTTGGCAGAGTTGAATCAGCCAGATGTGAATATCTCAACGGCAGAGGATCCTGTCGAGTTCAACTTGGAAGGTATCAATCAGGTACAGATGAATCCTGATATTGATTTGAATTTTACGACTTGTTTGCGCAGTTTTTTACGACAAGATCCTGATGTTATCATGGTCGGAGAAATTAGGGATTTAGAGACCGCAGAAATTTCAATGAAAGCGGCAAGCACGGGGCACTTGGTCGTGAGTACCTTACACACCAATGATGCCCCTCAGACAATAGTTAGACTGACTGAGATGGGAATCCCGTCGTACATTGTGACTGCGACCCTAAATCTGGTGGTGGCGCAACGTTTGGTTGGAAAAGTCTGTGAAAACTGTAAACAACCAGTTGATGTCAACGCGCAGGTCTTGATGGATTTGGGTGTTGATCCCGCAGACGTAAAATCATATCAGCTATTTCGCGGCAAGGGTTGCGGAACTTGTGGTGGAACGGGCATCAAAGGTCGTATTGCGATTTTTGAATTGATGGAAATGTCTGAAAAAATTAAAGAAGCTATTCTGGCCGAAGCCAGCAGCAGTGATCTACGAAAGTTAGCAAAAAACGAAGGTATGCGGACACTTCGTCGAAGTGCTTTGTTGAAATTAAAACGTGGAGAAACCACCATTGAAGAGGTTGTTAACACCTCAGTGAAGGATGTTTAGATGTCATTGGTGCAAGATTATTTACGTCTAGCTGTTGAGTTAAAGGCAGAAGAAATTGTTTTTGATTCAACACAAAGAGTTTTGTTTCGAACAGGAACGAAAACATTAAAACAAATAAAATCTTCTGAGAAAAAAACGCAACAAAAAAATTCAGAATCATTGATCTCATTTTTAAATGACAATGAAAAACAATCACTGAAAGAACAGTTGCGAATTCAAGGCGTGCGAGTTTTACCTAAAATAAAATTTGCATTTTCTTTTGAAACAGACTTTGTGCAAAGTGCGAACAGTACGGATTCTTTAGGCGCAGTTTCTGGTTCCATCCGTTTGCAGTATCCAACTAAGCCCGTTTGGGGATTTTCATCTTTGATTGTTGAGGCTTTTCATCGTAATGAAGGTTTGCATTTAATCGTAGGTCCTCGCAAGTCCGGCAAGAGTGCAGCTCTTCGAGAGATTGTGCAGAAAACTCCGCAAGACAAAGTTTTGTCTGTTTACAGCGACGATAGCAGTTTGCAAGATATGGAATTGAATTCGCTGGTAAAATTTTATTCGCTTTCTCATTTGTTGACCTATGGGGTGGATGGCAATGTTGACTTGGTGGTGGTGGATATTTCATCTGCAACATCTGAATCTGATGCAATTTATGAACAGTCGATGTCACTTGCTGAGCAAGGTTTTGGTGTTATTGCGACTTTGACATTCAGTCATTTAGAAATGGCATTGCAAAGATTTTTAGATCATTGCCAGGGATCAGAGGCCAGTAAAAGTCGACGACTGAGTTGGGTTTTGAAAACAATTTTGCACGTTAAATTAATCAATGGCATTGAAAGTTCATTGTGTGGCGTTTTTGAATTGGTTTTGTTAAATCAAAAATTAAAACAACTTTTGTTGGATGGACAGTTTCAGAAAATAGAAGAATTTATCGAATCTACCAGTGAAAAAACTGGAATGAAAACTTTGAATCAAAGTTTGTTTCAAGCTGTCATTCAACGCAAAATCGATATCAAAACTGCTTTTACAGTCAGCCCAGAACCTGAAAAATTAGACTTGATGTTAAAAAAGGCGGGGATTTAATGGCAAAATATTTGTTTCAAGCTAAAAATGCTGTTGGTCATACCCAGACTGGGCAACTCGAAGCGTTGGACGAATTTGAGGTCCGAGCTAAACTGAAATCACAAAATTTAACGCCATTAAGAATTGTGGCTGCTCCGAAAAGTGCAAAGGGACAACAGTTTAGTTTTTTTCAAGGGAAAGTTCCTTCGAAAGAATTATTGATTTTCACCAGGCAGTTTTCGACATTGATTAATGCCGGGATTCCGATTGTTGATGCACTTAAAATTTTATCAGAAGGCAAACGTAATGAACGGCTGAAAGAGGGCGCCAAACAAGTCAAACTGTATATTGAATCAGGTAAACGCCTAGCGGATGCTATGCACCAGCAACCAGATATTTTTGATCGTTTTTATGTCAACATGGTCCGTGCAGGTGAAGAGGCCGGTATCTTAGATACAATTTTATTGCGTCTTTCGACGTATATGGAAAAAGCTGATAAAATCAAAAAACAAATCACCGGTGCATTGGCTTATCCTGCTGTGATCTTGCTTTTGTCAGGAGTGGTTGTCACCGGTATCTTGGTATTTGTTATTCCAAAGTTCCAAGAGTTGTTTGCAAAGTCTGGAAAAGAATTACCTGTGTTAACGAAAATGGTGGTCGCACTGTCAGAGTTTTTTATTCATCAATGGTATTTTGTTTTAGCAGGTGTGATTCTTGCGCCCTATTTTATTATTCAATGGTACCGAACAGAAGAAGGACGAGCTATTGCCGATCGTGTACTGATTCAAGCTCCTGTCTTTGGTGATTTGATTCAAAAAGCTTCTATTGCTCGAATGACAAGAACTCTGTCTACTCTGTTGTCGGCTGGTGTGAGTGTGATAGATGCTCTGGATATTGCCTCTAAAACTGCAGGTAATAAGGTTATTGAAGAAGCATTGGTGCGCAGTAAAGAATCTGTTATTGCAGGTAAAGCATTAGCTACACCGTTGTTTCGCGAAAAAATGATTCCAGATATGGTGACGCAAATGATCGCGATCGGTGAACAGTCTGGTACGATTGATGTGATGCTGGGTAAAATTTCTGATTTTTATGAAGATGACGTTGAGGCCGCGGTGAAAGCAATGACCTCGTTGATTGAACCGATAATGATGGTGGTTTTGGGCGGTATCATTGCGGTGTTGGTGATCGCGATGTATATGCCAATTTTCGATTTGGCAAACGTGACCACGGGTGGAATGTAATGGAACAAAAGCAAATCGTTCAAGGGGCACGAATCCTTATTTACATGTTGATCGGTTTGCTGGCTCTGATCTCTTCGTTGATCGAATCTAGATTCGTTGATTGGGAAACCATCAAGATATTTTACGCTATTGCCACCGCGGGTATTTTATTGCACCTGCCGCCGGTATTGTATTTAGATAAATATTTTCAATCGCCCAGGTGGATGATTACAACATTCTTATTGGATTTGGTTTTTGTCACATCGTTGATGATGAAAAGTCAATTGTCTCCATCCTTGTTTTTGTTTTTGTATTTGATTAATATTTTGTTAGTTGGTTTGATTTTTCGTTCACGTGGCGCTCTTTTTGCCGCAATTGTTTCATCGATCTTTTTTACTTTTGCCAGTTGGTTCAGTGTTGAAATTAAATCTTTTTCTTATTTGTTTATTTTGATTTTCAACAACGTCGCGTTTTTTGCGGTTGCGGCTTTGTCCAGTTACACCAGTGAACAGATGAATTTATTTGAACGCAAAATTCAAGTGCAAAACTTATCTTTGCAGATGATCCGTCGATTGAATGAAATGATGGTTGAGGCTATGCCTGTTGGTTTACTGACAGTGGATATCGCGGGTAATATTTTACGTCATAATTTTGCATGTTCACAGATTTTGTATCCTGATTTGCGTTCGTATTTTAGTGGGCAAAAAAAACAATCAGATGATAAACATTCAAGCACAGATAGTAGCAGTTTGCTTGGTAAAAATATAAAAAAAATATTAGATTTGCCTATCAATTTTGCTAATGTGAAAGCAAAAATCACTCAAGATTATGTTCATTTTTTGGCAGCCAATCCGCATGATACTCGTGATGAGTTGTTGCGTGTGCAAATCATTCCTCAACAGTCTGAAGAAATAGCCGAAACCTATTTGGTGATCATTGAAGATTTAACAGAATTAAAACGTCTTGAATTCACGGCGAGGCAGGCTGAGAAAATGGCAGCAGTTGGGCAGTTGGCGGCGGGCATCGCGCACGAGATTCGTAATCCATTGGCGGGAATTAGCGGCAGCATTGAATTGTTGTCACAAAATTTCACAACAGATGATGATAAAAAATTAGTGAAAATTATTATGCGTGAAATAGATCGTTTAAACATGCTAATCACTGAGTTTTTAGATTACTCGCGTCCAGAATCAAACCCAAGCCAAATTGTTTCATTGGGACCAATCTTAAAAGAAGTATTACAAAACGCAGTCACTAAACCATTGCAATTGAACCTAAATGTCAGTGATCAGGCTTTTATTGCGGCTGATGCTAATAAATTAAGACAAGCTTTTTTAAATATTATTATCAACGCAGTTCAAGCGATGGATAATTGTGAAAAACGAATTTTAAATGTTCAAGCTCAGCCGGTTGGCGACAAAGTCCAAGTGGTCATTAAAGACACCGGTTGTGGCATGAGTGAATCGACAAGACAAAGAATGTTTGAACCTTTTCACACGACTAAAGCCAAAGGAACAGGCCTTGGTCTGGCCGTGACTCATAAAATATTGCAAGCCCATGGGGCGACGATTGATATTGATAGCAAACAAGGTCTAGGCACTGAATTTAAGATTACATTTCCTCTGAAAGTTGTAGAAAATCAAACTGTTGCATCTGAGAATAACAAAAAAGAGGTCGGCTGATGAAACCAAGAATTTTAGTCGTTGATGACGAAGAATCAATACGCGAGTTTTTAGAAATAATGTTAAAAAAAGAGGGTTACGAAGTAACTTGCGCTGAAGATGGTTTGAAAGCCAAAGAAGTTTTAACAAAAAAATCTTTTGATATGGTGATCTCTGATTTGCAGATGCCAAATATGACTGGCATCGAGTTGTTAAAACACGTTAAAGAATCCTATCCTGATTTGGTGTTCATGATGATCACAGCCTTTGGCACCACTGAATCTGCGGTAGAAGCTATGAAGATGGGCGCTTATGATTATTTAACAAAACCATTTAAATTAGATGAAGTTCGTTTAAATATTCAAAATGCTTTGCGCACTCAGAATTTAGAAGTTGAAAATAAAGTTCTCAAAAAAGAATTGGTTAAAGAGTACAGTTTCCAAAATTTGGTCGGAAACTCAGATGCCATGCACAAGATTTTTGACTTGGTTAAACGTGTATCCATGGCTCCGACAAATGTATTGATCACTGGTGAATCTGGTACCGGTAAAGAAGTTGTAGCTAAAGCAATTCATTACAATGGATTATTAAAAGACAAACCCTTTGTTACTATCAATTGTGGAGCGATCCCAGAACAATTGATGGAATCTGAAATGTTTGGACATAAAAAAGGTTCTTTTACTGGTGCTGTGAATGACAAAGTCGGTTTGTTCGAGGTGGCTGATGGCGGCACCTTGTTTTTGGATGAGGTCGGCGAGTTGCCATTGACCATTCAAGTAAAATTACTTCGTGCGATTCAAGAGAGAGTGATTCGTCGCGTGGGTGCCACCGATGATATCAAAGTCGAAGTTCGCATTTGTGCAGCGACCAATCGTAACTTAGAAAAAATGATTAAAGATGGCAGTTTTAGGCAAGATTTGTTTTACCGCTTAAATGTTATCAATATTAGAACGCCATCGTTGAAAGAACGCCACGAAGATATTCCATTACTGGCGAATCACTTTTTACGAAAGTACAATGAGCGCTTAACTAAAGCCATTGGCGGAATCAGTGCCGAAGCGATGGAATTATTAAAAAAATATGATTATCCAGGAAACGTGCGAGAACTTGAAAATATTATTGAGAGAACAGTTGCTCTAGAGTCAGGTTCTACTATTTTACCAGAAAGCCTGCCGCCATTTGTGAGCACTCCGAGTGGTCGTAAAATGGCTTCTGCCAGTGAGTTTGAAATCGGACCAGATGGAATTGATTTAGAAAAAGTCATTGGCCAAATCGAAAAAGAACTGTTGATCAAAGCAATTCATAGCGCCAATGGGGTAAAGAAAAAAGCTGCCAAGTTGTTGAGAATCACCTTTCGCTCTATGCGCTATCGTGTTGAGAAATTTGGTTTGGGTTCAGTTGATGACTTGGATGAAGAGTAATCACAAACAAGCCCTGCGTATATACTCGGGCTTGTTTACCGTTGTTATTTTGGTTATTTTTTGTTTTCTAGGAATACACGCAGAGGCGCGTGTTGAACATCGTTTGCTCCGTCGTGTGGCGGTTTTTCCAATTGCTGATGCCAATTTATCAAATGCTGAAGAGTCCTGGTGGCAAATGCGGGAAGCTCTCACTCATGAGCAACGTTTCATGGTGGCCAGTCGTCGTTTTATGATCAATCGCGGAGTGTTTCAGCCGAGAAAAGTTCTGAAGCCTGCCGATGTTATTATCTTAAGTAAAATTTTAGATGCACAGATGTTAATGTCGGTTTTCATTGAGGAACGCACTCTTAAAATGAAGGTCTACGAAGGTGAAAACGGTTATTTATTATGGCAGGGAGATATTCAATTTCATCCAGCCATTGCGATTAATGACCAGTTGATTCGAGTCAGTACGACTCTGATGAATCAATTTATTTCTGAGATTCCATATCAGGGATTTGTCATTATAGACGATTTGATAGGTAAACCCGTGTATAGCAGTGACAATGAGCAGTCGGTTAAAATATTTGTTGGTAAAAACAGTAAACTTGCAGTTGGTGATCCGGTGCAGTTTGTTGAGATTTCAGGTCAAGTCGGTCAATCTTTTTTTAATGATAACCCCCTGATCGACGTTATTGCCGAGGGCAATATTAAAGAGTTAAAAGATGATTATGCTTTTGCTCGCATTGAAAAAGCAAAAAACTTGGCTGATATCAAAGCTGAAACTTTGGTGAGATTTCCACAAGAAATTTCACGTTTGAAAGAGATCTATTCGCAAGGCGAAAAAAGCTCCAATCTTTCTGCGGAATATCTTTCTAGCGAAATGACTGACGTTAAAGAGAATAAATCCGATCATCCGTCAACAGCTTCGGCCCTAAGTTGGATCACAGGCATTGTTGGATTTATTCTGTTGGCTTTTTAGGGTGTAGGATGAACTCTAGTAAGCATTGCGTTGTTACGGTCCATCTTTTAATGCTATGAAACTCTTCTCACTCAAGGCTTTGCTGGCTGAGATAATTTGTCGCCTCATACGGATGCTTAAATTTTAAC
>CAZMVK010000070.1:0-17480 GCA_964569545.1 uncultured Bdellovibrio sp. | reverse complement strand
CACTGAAAACTCTGTAGAAAATAATTCTACGATTACAACCGTTACAATTTGTGATAACAGTTTAGCTTCGCTTTTGGCTGATCCTTTAAATAATCAGGGAAAAGAAATTGCCAGCAGCCTGATTGATCGTTTGTTGGTATCTACAAAATATCAAAAATCAAAAAATCTTGCAAATTATTCTGTGTTAAAAAAAACAATTCAAGGTCTACATACTAAAAACAAAACACGCTCATTAGAATTCAAAGCATGGCACAAATTAATCTCTGAAAAAATAGATCTTCTGGATGCACATTTTTTAATAAACGGACAAGAATTCTTCCTCAATGATTTATTGAACTCAACAACGGACTTGGACTTGTCATTGATTTACCAGTGGTCTTTGATTACGAACACTCATGAACCTATTGTTGTCGTTGGTCATTTTGCACAGTTTGCAGAACACTCTTTAAAGAATTTAATTCCATTTTATGGATTAACGCATGAACATCGATGCCCAGAGGGAGATCAAAAAGAACCTAAAACATTTGGACTAACAAAGGTGTCACTGTTTCTTTCTGATCAATGTATCTTGGCAAAAGAAAAACAAGATCACGAAGTCCATCTGGGAGATTTACCTCCGGCCCCTAAGCTCGTGCCCGAACACAGCAACGCCTGGATCTGGTCGGCTGTAGTCATTGTTGGCGTGGGCTTAGCCGTCGGATTGCAAAACAAAAAAGTATCCGTCAGCTTACCCTTTTAAGGAAGACAACCTCACCTTAAACCAGTCAACGTTGTACAGATATTTAAAATTCGAAGAACTAACGAAAATCAATGAAGATGTTGTCGATAAGCTTCACTTTGAAGCTGAGCACCCCAATGAAATTTGGCAATCGGATGTGATGCATGGACCTTTTGTAAAAATTAATGGTATGGCTAAAAAAAGTTACTTGATTGCGATCATTGATGATCATTCAAGGTTGATTATTCATGCGCAGTTTTATCAGGGAGAAATCCAAGAAAACTTTCTAGGTTATCTTCGGCAAGGAATTTAAAAAAGAGGGCTTCCACAAACGCTAGCTCCCCTTGAATGCGTAAGGCCTGCGCCGGCGCATCTTTTAGATTACTTTCAACAGATTAAATTTCGGCGGGCGAAAAAAGATCGCACTGTACGCTTGATTGGTTGTATGTTCGAGGTGCTTGTTGGCCTGATTGATCGCCAAGTTGAAGTTTTTTTTCAAAATAAATCATACGGCATAGCGCCAGTTGTAAATGCTCATGTGAATTCACAAATCGGCAGAAACTGGGACCCACGCCCTTAATTAATCAAATACCAGATTTGCAAAATGAGCACGTCGAAGTGGGCACTTTATTACTAAATTTGTTCTGAATATTTTATTATGCCTGGTCCAACTCTTGTTAGAAATTAGATATTCAGTATAAGCGCTGCTTAGATCTTAAATTGAAATGAAATTGATCCAGATTCAAAAGAATAGACCCCCTCGGATAATTGGCACTGAAAATAATTTCCTAACAAATTTTTCTGTGTCGATCCAAACCTCTTAATTATTTGTGCTATCCCGACCTTAATCAAATATTCCTGTCTGTTTCTATCTTGAAAAAAGGCTAACGGCCTGATCATATCGAAGTGAGGCCTCGGAACTCGCATGGTGGATTGAATTTCATCTGGACTACTGAAAAATAAAATCTGATCTTGTTGGCCAAGTTCAAAGAAAAAATATGGGATGTCTCCTTGGTGTAACTGTTGTAACTCCTCGCAGACAAAGCGGAGATTTTTTGGATCTTTAGGATTAAAATAAAAGTTACGGTAGTCGGTTGTATCTCTTAGAAAAATACGAATTGGTGCACCCAAAAGGCTATTATAAATAAAACTTATTTTATCGCCAATATCGTTTTGATTGTCGTTCCAAAAGGTTATAAATCCATCCACACAAGAACTTGCATTGAGAGCATCAAAACCCAAGTGTGAACGATACCCATCAATTTTGGGCCGCCCCTGGATAGATTTTGTCAAAAGACCTGTGTCTAAAAGAGACTTTGTAGGATAAAAAATACTCTCGATGTCCCAAGCTAAAAATTTTGGTGTGTTGTCCTGATTTACGAACGTTGTGTTTTCACAATGTAGATCGGATATACCGACCAAAAGTGCAAAACAGGCAAAACGTCCAAACGAATCCGATGCCGCGAAAATTTCTCGTTCAGAAATTGGCCGACAGGTTAGATATTGCAAATCAGTGCAGTCAAAATTCCACCTAGAATGTTCAATATACTGACTAACTGGTTTGTAGAAATTGGCTTCTAAAAATGGCTTTAGTGGCGTGTGTGAGTCGAGAAACAAACTCTCCAATAGACAAGATCTTGGCTTATTTAAGATCGGATGAGGACCATTACCAAACCATTTCCGCCTAGTAACGGTCCTCCCGAACCTATGTCTGTCCGACATTAAAATCTGCATCTAAACGATTTACCAGCTAACGGGACTAGACGGTTGATTTTCAATAGAATTGAGGTCGATAATTTCTACATTGCTCATAGGTTTCCCCTCCTTTCAAACTATTCGACTTGTAATCTAACGCGATCCATCATACAAGATCTGAGACTAATTTTCGGCGCAATGGCCATCATTAAGTGAAATTATTTTAGCCCCTCGGGAGTAGATGGTGATTTGGACACTAATGTTCCTAAATGCTGCTGGTAGCTGGCTAAGCTGGTTGGCATTAGGTCCCTTTTTAACTGTCGTTTCCGAAAGTATTGTCGCTTTTGGAATAATCGCGTTGATTCGACAAATTTGGTCACTCGGTGGGACACTTGCCGGGGATTTGTTTCACTCGACTGATCCCCTCAAAAATAACATCTGGGCCGAAACCCTACTATTCGCACTCAACGCTATAGCATTTATAGTTATTCTAAACTTTCCCGGAGAAACAACTGCGCTGTGGGCACCCTATTGGGCTGCTTGTAGATATTTTATTGGGGGCCTATCGATTGTTTATTCGTTTCAGCTCTTAATGCAGGTTTCTAATAAGGAATCTTCGATCGTAGGACAACTAGCAATAAATCAAGGATCTATTATAATTGCAGGACTCGCCGCTTTTCTATTGGCAAGATTCGGAACAGGGGTAAGTTTACCAATTGCGATCGGAGTCGATTTACTTACATCAGGTATCTATTTGATCTGGTTGCATACACGAAAACAGATGGAATTTGAAAAAGTCCCAATAAGATTAAATAAAAACCTACTACAGGCCTTTACAACAGTATTTACCGAGCTCAAGACGCCGATTACAATTGGGTTTTTTGGTGGTCTTGTGGCACTGAGTGGGCTTCCTTCAATTTTGCTCTACTTCGCGATGAAAAAGTCTAATCTCAATTCTTGGTTTTCTATTTATAATCTTTCCCTTGGCGCAAGTCTTATAATTTTTAGTCTTCTAATTCAGAGAATCCGTAGTCATGAAATTCTATTTTCGAAAATCAGTGCTTTGTCCGTCATAACAATCCTAGCTTACTATCTAATATTTCGGGATGAGATCTTTTTTCCTTTCACTCTGATTGTTACTTCGGCATTTTTCTTATTGATTTTACATCGCCAAGTCATTGGCTCCGTCCCTGCAGACGTGGCAGCTTCGACAAGGGCTTCTATGGTTGTCTATTTGAACATCATATTTGGTTTGTCAGAGTTACTATTCTGCTGGCTAATTCAAAACAATCAATTTCCTTTAGTAGTTGGTCTCAAAGCTGTTGGAATTGCTGTCTTTCTATTTTTTGGTCAAATAAAAAATGGTCTTCTAAAAGAACCTGGAGGCAGTCCGTGAAGAACAAGGTGGTTTTAGCGATAGTCTGCTTGGTCACAATCCTTTTCGGTTGGAAAGTTTATTATATGAGAACAAGTCCTCAACCACAAAATATTAATTTACCTATGCCCACACTAACACTCAACGCTGATCCTCATAAAATGGAAGACCAATATTCGATGTTCCTTGTAGGACAGATTCACAGATCCTTATTTCGCTATACATCGGATGGTTCAATCATCAACGACTTGGTAGCGTCGTCATTTTTTGACGACGAGACTCACACATTACATCTCAAAATAAAAGAGTCTACGTTTTCAGATTTATCGAGAATAACCAACATCCATGTCATCGCAAGTCTAAAGCGCCTGTTCTTGTTACACGCTTCGATTGCCGCTGATCTAAACTACCTCAATGGATATGATGAGGCTTTAGCTGGAAATATCCAAGCATTAGATATTAATCCCGGCCCCTCTGACTTGGATATTATTCTGGGTTTAAAATATCGAACCGACCTGGTTTTCAAACATTTGGCTTTGCCAGATTTGGCGATCTTAAAACTTTTGAACCCCACTGATTCACTTCCTCCAACCGATCTTGTCAGTGGTACCTATAAAATAACAGCGTGGACGACACGCGAAATTTTACTCTCTGCTTGGAGGGAAAATATGAACGGCAGACAGCCTGCTGAAGTTAGGTTGTTGGCCATAAAGCCAGCTGGGATTTTTGCGGCAGCAAAAGCCGGGATAATTGATTCGACAGAATTATTTTCCCTCAATGACGAAAGCAGGAAAACTTTAATTGAAGATGGCTGGAAGGAAGTAGTAAGCAATCAATCTTACGAAAATTTCTTACTACTGAACCCCAACTTACTTAACAAACAACTCCGCGAAACAATTTTAAATTATATTTACTCTGCTGATTTCCAGAGTTTTTTGATAAAACATAGTCTTGAGCCAGCATACGGCCTAATCCCAAACAATCTACCCGGAGCGATTAAGCAAAAACAAGAAACTAATCAAAATGAATTTAAAATTCACGGTACATCGAAATTAAAAATATCCTTTCTCGAAACCAATTCTCAACATCAGCTGATATTGGGTAAACTGAAATCTGCTCTATCAAAAATTGGCGTCGAAATAATTGAAGAGGCGTTGGATATCGACTCCTTTTACAAACTATTATTCTCAAAAAAGGCAGCGGCAATTCTTGCTGGAAAATCGCTCGATTACCCCGATGGCTATGCGAATCTGTCCTACTTTAGGACGGATATAGAAAATAATTTTTTATTTATGGAAAATTCCACGCAAAATTCAATAGTGATACTAGAATCAACGAGTATTTCACTATACAGAAGAAAATCCTGAACCAAACTACGGCAATACCAATATTTTTTGGATCTTCAATGTCGAATCTTTGGTCCCCAAAAACTGGTGGAATTCCGGGTCATCCATTTGGTTTTCACTTTTTGAAAATGGATGAGATCGAAATTAATAATGAAGTCAGATAACTTGAGTGTTTCAACAATTATTACTCGGCGCATAGGCAGTTTAATCACCTGGGGCATAACGCTATTCGGATTTTTGTCCATCATATCATTAGTATTTTTTGCCGTAAACATGCGTGCCAATCTTTTAGCCGATAAAACCTCTTTAGCACGAATCCTCATACACAAGGTTGAGACTGAATCGTCCGTTCTCTATTTACAACGTGAGCTTAATGACTTTATGAATTTTGAAAGTCGTTGGACGTTGCTGCCATTTCACATTCGGATTTTGAAGGATGAAAAAGTCGTTGCTCAATCTGGGAAGCGATCATTTTTATCGGAGACTAATGCATTTAAAATTGAATCAATGACTTCACCAAATCAATATACAGTGGAATTATCTGTAAACTACGGACCATTTTCAGCTCTGGCCACGGGAGTTCTTTTTATTTTTATCGCATCGTGGTTTTACTTTTTTCTGTTTATAAAAAAGGAAGCTCTTCTGGTTATGGAGGTATTCGGAATTGAATTCTCTGAACTTTTGAAAGTCCTAATCGGATCATTTACCGGTGAAAATATATCAGAAATGCTCACTAGCCTCACCGGCAAAGAAAGGTCCAGCAAGGAAATTGCGGACCTCTCTACAGGTACTGAGAAAGCGATTCTGCATATAGACAGTTTAAAAAAGACAATTCGGGATTTATCCTATGCTCAAGCTTTAGTTACCGTTACAAAACAGGTTGCCCATGACATTCGATCGCCATTGTCCGCTCTTTCCCTTGCAACTGGGTCACTGAAGGATCTCCCTGAAGAGCGGCGCCTACTTATTAAGAATGCCGTTCAGCGAATTAATGACATTGCAAACGACTTACTTCAAAAAGGTAAGGCAGTATCCTCGCAAAATTTTTCGAAACATTCTAACGTGGACGAGTCGACCAAAGTCTCTGTTGAATTCATACCAGATCTCGTGGACATCCTAGTCTCCGAGAAGCGAATGCAGTTTCGCGAACAAGGCGGAATTGAAATTAGTGTAGACCTGAAGAATAGCTTCGGGGTTTTTTCAATGGTTAACGGTGGAGAGCTTAAACGAGTGGTCAGTAATCTTGTAAACAATGCGGTCGAGGCATTTGACAGCAACCAAGGTAAAATCATTGTGGGTGTGAAGAAAAGCCAATCCAACATTGAAATTTTTGTCAAAGACAACGGCAAGGGCATTCCGGAACATGTGCTTAAGAAACTCGGTGACTTAGGCGTGACTCACGGAAAAGAGGGCTCCGCCTCCGGTAGCGGTCTTGGTGTTTACCATGCGAAGAAAACGATTGAAGCCTTTGGCGGCGAATTTAAAATTGAATCCGCAATTGGCCAAGGTACGACGATGCGGTTGACTCTTCCAGTAGCTGAAACTCCTAAATGGTTTGCGGAGAAAATTGATCTCACCGGCAAAACAACAGTCGTATCATTTGACGATGATGTCAGTATTCACCAAATTTGGACTGAGCGCCTTCAGTCTCTTGGTCTGTCCGATCAAATCGAACACCTTAAGATCCAATCGGGTGATTTATTCTCAAGATATGTGCATTCAAATCTTAATAACCTTGGGCAAACACTGTTTTTGGTAGATTTTGAACTATTGAACCAACAAAAAACGGGATTGGAACTTATTGAGGACCTCGCCATAGCAAAACATGCAGTTCTGGTTACCAGTCGTTATGAGGAAAAAAGCATTCAAGAACGGGCTGAAAAAATCGGACTGAAAATTCTCCCAAAATCACTCGGTGGATTTGTACCTATTTTTTCACAAAACGAATCAGTGGTCGGGTCAGAACTCATAGATAGTGAGCCACAAGAGACGAAGAAGTTTTTTGACATCATCTTTCTTGATGATGATTCACTCAATCATTCAACATGGAAAATGGCTGCTGAAATTCAGGGTAAATCAATTCTTTGTTTTGATAACAGTCGGGAACTCTTCCAGTGTCTTACGCACCTCGAGCTCGGTTGCTCCTTTTATGTCGATGTTAGCTTAGGAAATGGTGAGCGAGGTGAGGACGTAGCAAAAGACCTTTTTGATAGAGGATTCAAAAATCTCTATCTCGCCACAGGTTACGAGTCCGATCAGTTTGGACATGTAACTTGGATTAAGGGAGTTGTCGGTAAGGATTTTCCCGTTTAAAAATAATTTCCTGCTTTAAGACCGCCCTAACGGTCTTAAACCGGTCAGGATTTGCTGAAAAAAATTAAGTATTTTACAACTGTAACTTCTGCTCGCAATATCATAGCCATTGCGATTATCACTAGGAGAAATAATTTTAAGCTTAGGGGCATCTCATTCGACTGTATCATTAGAGTCAACGCTAATAGGGTATTAAGCATTTCAATTGGTTTAGTTGGCTTTTGACCAAAGATTCGAATCTCAACTTTTACAATTTTTAACATGCTATTGATAAGAGTTTCTAAGGGTTATGGTCTAAGTCTTTTTCACGTCAGCGCGGTGACCATTGGCTTAAGCGATTTATTAATCATGCAAAGATGTCTGGCGAAACTCATTTGAAAACATTTTTAAATCTGAGTTTTCACTAAAACATTCGTTTTTTTCCGTAAAATGATTTGAATATTTTTTTCGATTTAAATAATTATACTTATTAAGCTAGAACTTTGGCGGTAATATCCTGACCGTCAAAAATTATTTTTTTTATTTTCTCATTTTCAAATACCGTTTTACAATCAGCGCCCCAGTTAACATTTGGGTGCTGATGCCAAGACAACAATTCTCCGGATAAACCTTGCACTCCATTGACAGAACTTTCATGCAAGGCTTTGAGAGTTGAAAACACACTGGCTTCTTCGATTGGCGTATCGCTCCCCCAATCAAAAGAAATATTTGCTGCCTGCAATGCCGCCCATGGGAACACGTATTGCGATAAACTTGGGATTTTTTCTTGTAGCCATCTTCGATCACTGAGCCAATGGCAAGGCTGCATATGAACCCTGACATTTAATTTTTTCATTTTCTCAACTGTTTCTGGCCGGATCAGCTCTCCATGCTCAATATGCAAGATGCCTTTCCGTTGCAATTGATTTTGTACTTTGTCTGCTAAATCAACAATTCGTGCTACGGCTTCGTCGCCGATCGTGTGAATTGCCAACTCTGCTGTTGGATCACTCCACAGATCTATCATTATTTTTTCTACATCAGCCAAATCCCAAAGAGCCAGACCTTTATTCTCAGTTTTTTTATCAGCATTTTGATGTTTATAAAAATCACTGATCAAAGCACCCTCGGAACCCAATGCACCGTCATAAAATAATTTAATACCGCAAGCTCGCATGTGCTGACTGGTCAGTTCGCGCGCTTGCTGAAATTGTTTTTTTGCTCTTTGGTAATCAACAATATTTTCACAAACAAAAAAATGCTCCACATAAAGACTGAGTTCTTTATCCAAATCAAACTGACGCAAAATATTCCACTGTTCAATAAAGCTGGTCATCTCACGCACATGAGTAAAACCCTGTTTGTTCATATGAAGAATGGCTTCGCGCAAAAACAACATGTTTTGCTCTGTAGAATAGTTTGGCATCATTTGATCTATTTCAATCTTAGCTGATTCTATAAATATACCGCTTGGCTTGCCATCGGCATCTCGGATAACGATCCCACCATTTGGTACTTTTTTATTTGAATCTAAATAACCCACTTTTTCCATAGCTTTACTATTCAACCACACAGCATGACCATCCGCTCGAGTCAGAGCAACGGGAAAATCTGAGAACACATCATCCAATTGTTTGCATGTTGGGTATTGTTGATTTTCAAATCGATGTTGATCCCAACCAAAACCTACCAACCAATCTTGGCGAAAATAATCTGGCGACAATGAAACACTCTTCAAGTCCGCTGGTGATTTCAAATCAAAAAGGCGCAAACCGCGTTTAAAAATGCCGGTAGCTAAAAGATGTAGGTGACTGTCATAACAACGTGAAATTTCCATTAAAAAAGCCCTCTTTCGAGGGCTTCAAAGTATTACATGCAAATTGTAAAATCAATTTTCTTTATCTGCTAGTCGGAGTTGTTGTGCTATTTTGAATGGATTGATTAACGTTGGTATTCAAATTGTTATTAAACAATGTTCCACCTTGGTTTCCATAATAATTGCTGCCGTTGCTACCACTGCTAAAATCTAAATATCCGCCAGTATTTGCTCCCATCTGAGCTTGTTGAATCCTATATGTCAGAGATTGCATTTCTTGCTGTAAACCCATGACTACCTGTTGGCGACTTTGATAATTTTGTTGTGCACGTTGATATATTTGCATTTGCTGCTGTTGCATTTGCATCTGCATTTGCATTTGCATTTGTTGCATCTGCATTTGCATTGATGGATCCATCATTCCATTACCCATGCCGTTACCCATTCCATTCATGCCAGCATAAGGATTGTACATACCGTTACCCATTCCATTGCCCATACCATTACCCATATTTCCATATGGATTGAAACCACCCATAGCATTCAGACCGCCACCAAACATTGGATTGCCCATGCCGCCCATGCCATTACCATTACCACCATATGGATTGAAACCTCCTCCAACATTCAAGCCTCCGCTAAACATTGGATTTCCACCCATCATATTACCATAAGGATTAAAACCGCCACCGCCGTTACCCATCATGTTGCCATAAGGATTGTAACCGGCTCCGCCATTGGCGAAAATTCCGCCACCAATTGGAGTTCCATAATAATTTTGCGGATAACCAAAAGCACTTCCGTTACCATTTCCGTTACCGCCGCCGTACATGCTGCCACCCATGTTGGCACAACCAAAACCACCGGCTCCGGCTCCGCCACCAATGGCCCCATAAAAACTGCCACCCATCAAACTGCCTAAAGCATTCATCATATATGGAGCATAACCATAAGACGGATAAGATTGAGTTGAATAACCCAAACGAGCATTTTGATTGGAAACATATTTTTGCAAATTGTTATCTAAAGCCATGCTGGCAACACCAAGAACAGAATTCAGAGCGACGCCACCCCAGTCCGTTTTACCTTTACGGAATGTATAACCACCACCGGCGATCATACATGGAATGCAACCAGCTTCGGTTGATTCTTCTTTTAATTCTTTTTGATGATCGCGCACAGCATGCTTGTAATCATCCTTAAGACTCGCTTTTTGATCTTTCATATTGTCAATTGCAGCTTGCAAACTATCAACATCAGCATCTGCTTTTTTCTTTTTAGTCACAGACTCTTGGTATTCTTTTAAATTACTAGTACATGTTTTCAAATCAAAGCTTGCTCCAGTAACGACAACAGCTGAAATGGAACATGTATAAGCATTAATGGTTTTACCGCCCTTAACCTGACAAACAGTTCCCCATTGCTCTGCTGTAAATGGTTCAATTTTTAAAGAAGAACCTGATGTTGTATAGTCCGCACAAGATCTTTGTTCATTCACGTGATCGGCAATAATATCCAAATATTCTTTTTTAATTCCACGTCGCTCAAGTGAACTCAAGGTTCTTTCAGATTTGCCAGTGGCAGAACGAGCTGTTGATTTTGCTTCTTTTAATTTATCTTTTAGTTCATCAATCTTATTATTAATATCTTCCATGTCATCTGCGATGCTTTCAGCCTCATCACCGACATCTTGTTGATATTGACAACTATTGAGTCCACCGCCGATGGCTCCAGTACCCAGCATTTGATTGCCATACATCATTTGTGCAGAGCTCACTCGCGTGAAAAGAAAAAAAGAACACAACAAAATAGCTCTATAAAAAGAAATCAATCTATCTGTTTTCCACATAATAAAACCTCGCCTATCTTCCTGATCGACAAAATCACGTACAAACTTGAGAAAACTTGCACATATACTGTCTCAATTCTACACTATGGGTATTATGAAACCTACGATTCTTTGTGTTGATGATGAAATTGATAATGTTCAAGCCTTAGAGCGGATATTCCGCCAACGCTACACTGTACTTAAGGCCACCTCTGGTCATGAGGCTTTGGTATTGCTCGACCAATATCCAGAAGATATTTCAGTTATAATCACCGACCAAAGAATGCCAGAAATGACAGGTGTTCAGTTTTTATCACACGCTTTAGAAAAAAGACCAAATGCAGTTCGTATTTTGCTAACTGGTTATACAGATCTAGAATCTGTAATTTCAGCGGTTAACAATGGTCAAATTTTTCGATACCTAACTAAGCCATGGGATCCGATTGATTTACAAAACACTGTCAATCAAGCCGCGGAAAAATTTCAGTTAAAAAAGGAATTGGATTACAAGAATAATGATTTAGAAAAAGCTTATGCCGAATTAAAAACGTTAGACCAAGCCAAGAGTCAGTTTATGATTTTGATCAATCACGAATTGAAAACTCCGCTGACTTCTATTATCAGCTTTACCGAGCTGTTAGGCGAAACCAAATTGAATGAAGAACAAAATCTTTTTGCACTTAAAATAAAACGCAGCGCCGATCGCTTGCGGGCATTGATCGATGATGTGTTAGTCATTGTTGGCAGCGAAACACGAACATTAAAAGCCAAAATTTTATCTTTTGACAGCAAAGCAATTGATTTACGACTGCCAAACGAAATTTCACAAATCATTCAAAGCAAAAACCAAACTTTGAAAATTGATATTGCCGAGGGCAAGCTGCTAGCAGATCAAATGCTTGTCTCGCAAATATTCTACAGATTGCTTCACAATGCTGCCAAATTCGGAACTGAATCCTCTGAGATTCTTCTTGCTGGAAAGTTGATCACGCCACATCGAATGTGCATGTCTGTAACCAATAAAGGCACTCACATATCCCCTGTGGTTATTGATAAGATTTTAAAGCCTTTTTTTATAGACGAAGATGTTATGAACCACTCGGCCGGAATGGGCCTTGGTTTGACAGTCTGCCAAGCTCTACTCAAAGCTCACGGATCATCATTGAAAATAAACAATGTCGATGATGGCGTTGAGGTGGCATTTGAAATTCCTTGTTTAAAATAAATCCGAAATCTTGCGGACATATTCGCTGAAACGAATGTTAAATACTATTATTTAAAACTCATCACTGCGCGAGCTTTGCTTACCACTCTCTTTATACTGTAAAAACAATGGAGAGTGAAAAATGATCCTACAAAATTATCAAAAAAACTTGGCTGCATTGTTAATAGTTTTTTGCATTATATTTTTGATCTCAAGCACTGGTTCTAGTTCTAGCGCTGGTCCTGGTTCTAACCGAGAAATAAATCTTAAATTAGGCGAGACACATTTACTGAATGGCACAGGTAAAATTTGGCTAGAAAAATCAAATATCCTACAAATTACAGAAGCTCATGGCGGTTACCTTCTAAAGGGAGTTTCTCCAGGATCGACCCTTGTGAAGATTGGCGAACAAACCACTGAATTTTTTGTTTTAAATCCAGCGCAAGAGCGCAGCATACAAATTCTAAATAAGCGTTTACCCAAAACATTGGGTTTAAAAATGAATATCCAATCCGGCAAAGTCAAAATTCTGGGCCAACTCTTGATGTGGCAAGATTGGTATAAAATTTTTCAAGATTGTGAGGCCAGCAATTGTGATTATCAATTTGCCGCTAAAATTAATTCTGAAATGCAAAAAAAATTAAAAATAAATATCGACCAAATTTTTAAACAAAGAGGCTTAGCACCGCAAGCCATCATTTTTGATCAAGAGGTTAAGGCCTTAACTTCTGAAAAAGGGGATATAGCGCAAAAAACAATTGCCGCACTGAAAGCCTTTGGCATTAAAACAATCATCTCAAGCCAAAACGTCGACGTTGAACCTTTAATCAAAGTTCAAATCACGGTCGCTGAAATTAAACGCGATGCCTTTTTGAAATATGGTGTCGACTGGGCTACTTCATATCAAGCACAAATTCTTCCAAAATTTTCTACCGAAGATTCTTATGCAGAAATTAATTTACAGGCCTTAGAACAAAGTGGACTTGGAAAGGTTTTGGCCAGTCCAAATATATTATGTAAAAGCGGAAAAGAAGCCGATTTTTTTGCCGGCGGCGAGTTTCCGATAAAAATCATAAACATGAAAATTCAAGAAGTAATTTGGAAAAAATACGGCATCATGATGAAAATCCAACCCAAGGCTGATTACTCTGGAAAAATGAGTATTTCAATTGAAACCGAAGTCAGCAGCCTCGACACCAGTCACACCGTCGATGGAATTCCAGGATTGTTCACCAACAAAATTCAAAGCCATTTTGATTTATCAGAGTCGCGCACCATTGCTCTGTCAGGCCTGATTAAAAGCGAACAAGGCGAAGCCAGCTCTGGATTGCCAGGTTTGAGCCATATACCCGTTTTAGGGTCCTTATTTTCCAGTCGTGATTTTCGTGAAAACCGAACCGAGCTTGTTGTTTTTGTTCGACCAGAAGTTGTTTCGCCTGGATCATTGGAGGCGACACCATGAGTTTTTTAGAAAAAGCTTTGAGCATCCAAAAGCAAATTCAAGAAATGCCGGTGCAAGGCGTGGGCTTTGAAACTTTTGAAAGCAAACAACAGAGCTCGGTACGGATTTCACATCTTATTGAAAATAAAACTCATGATCTACATGTGAATGATCAAAAAAGATTGCGGGATGAGTTCGAAGGATCAGGTCCTCTTGAGTTTTTATTTCTAAATGACAGTGTTACTGAAATCATAATCAACTCAAAAGATCAAATTTGGTATGAACTCAATGGACACTTGAAAAAACATCATGATATTTTCAGTTCTGATCTGACCTTTCATAATTTTATCGAGCGAATGTGTTTGGAAACAAAAATTCAAATCAATACCGAAATTCCATTTGCAAATGGAATTTATCGAAACTTTCGAGTGCATCTGATTGGCAAAGAAATCTATGATCAAGGTTTTTGTTTAACACTTAGAAGAATTCGTTTTTCGCCATGGACACTTGCTGATTTAACTGAAACAAATTGGGCACCTTCAGAAGCCATTGGTATTATCCAAAAATGGCTACAACATAAAAAAAGTTTTTTAATTATTGGCGAGACCGGATCTGGGAAAACTTCAGTGCTTAACGCCTGTTTGCAGGAATTACCTGCTGACGAACGTGTTGTCATCCTAGAAGACACTCCAGAAATAAAAAATCCAAACTCTGTTAGTACTAAATTAAACACCCGCTATGACTGCAACGGAATTTTGCCAACTATTGATCTCACTGAATTGGTAAAACAATCTTTGCGCATGCGACCAGATCGTTTGGTTGTTGGCGAGGTTCGTGGTGGCGAAGCAAAAGATTTATTATTAGCACTGTCCACTGGCCACTCGGGAAGCATGGGAACTCTGCATGCATCTTCGGCAACGCAAGCGCTGATGAGATTAGAGATGTTAGTTCAATTGGGAGCTCCGAATTGGAACCTACACACGATTCGTCGCCTATTAGCGCTGAGTCTGCATGGAATTATAGTCGTTGGAAGAAATAATAATGGCGAAAGAAAATTAATATCCATCAACTCTTTAAGCAGCGTTGAAGACATAGGAATATTATTAGAAACAAATTGGGAAATCTAAATTCGAATCTGATTTTTAATCTGAATCTGAAACAGAAATGGGACTTGGATTGACTCTCGAGGAATAACTTATCTATATTTTCCTTTCTAATGGAAAACTCAATAAGACTGAAGAAACATTGAAAATTTTAAAGTTCCCTGAAGGCATCTAGATAACAACTCAACTGATATGGTCGTGTCCTAATTGGACCACGCTTTATAAATTTATTTACAGTCTCTTTTTCTATCGAAGCTATGCTTCGATAGTAAAAGAGACTGTAGCTGGCTCTGCAGAGGCTGCCAAGGTTTGTTCATATTGATTGACGGCCTCTTGCCGACGATCACCCATTGACGATGTCAGTGGCACCGAACTGCTGTTAGCAGCACTGTTCATTTCCTGATTTATTTTTTCCGTTAATACAGGGTCTTTTTGTTTATCAGTTAATCGAGTATTAAAAAATTTGCGACTGAGATCTGCTACAAGCTTGGCATGAGCTGCATCTTTTGGATTGCGTCCATACAAAGTTTCTGCCGAAGCGTTTTTCAAACCCTCTTGCAGTGAAACTCGATCGTGAACTGTTGAGATACCTTCTTTGCGACCAAAGGTTGGTGCTCCGGGACGAGCCGGTGGAGCCTCATCTAAATCGACTGACGATACTCGACTGCTAGTTGGCAAAATGCTACTAAGTTTTTCCATAGCACACCTCCGTGTGTGATTTCATAAGAAGCAAACATCCTGTTCACCACTTTGATATCACACTTGTCGGAGAAATTTTTCTCATCTTGAGACCAGAAATAAAAAAAGACCAAGCTTTCGCCTGGTCTTTTCTATTTTTAGTCATCATTTTCAAGACCATGGTCTGAGTTTTATATTTTTTGTATCTAAATCCAGACCTTCGTCTTTGAGTTAAACTAGCTACAAAAATTAGCTCACAACCATCAACGCGAACTAGTGCTTAGCTTTTTTCTTAGCATCAATGTCTTTTTTCGATTTCGGTGCAGATTCTTCTGCTTCTGCATCAGCCAAAGAACCTTCTGCATTTGCTTCTGGACCATCTAATAATAACTTACCGATGCCATTCGCTGCCAAAATTTTAGTACGCAATTCTTGAACAGCATTAGGATTCGTTCTTAAGAATTCTTTTGCTTGCTCACGTCCCTGCCCCATTCTTTCACCATTGTAACTGAACCAAGCCCCAGATTTATCAACCAAGTTGGCGGTTACTGCCAAATCCAAAACGTCGCCTTCGATCGAAATACCTTCGCCGTACATCAAATCAAATTCTGTTTTAGTAAATGGAGCAGCCATTTTGTTTTTCACAACTTTCACAGCCGTTCTGTTTCCAGTCACTTCTTCGCCATTTTTAATGGCGCCAACACGACGAACATCCAAACGAACTGAAGAGTAAAATTTCAATGCGTTACCACCAGTGGTTGTCTCTGGGTTACCAAACATCACGCCAATTTTCATACGAATTTGATTGATGAAAATCACCAATGTTTGCGAACGATTGATTGCCGCAGTCAATTTACGCAAAGCTTGTGACATCAAACGAGCTTGTAAACCCATGTGACTGTCGCCCATTTCGCCTTCGATCTCTGCACGCGGCACAAGGGCTGCCACAGAATCGACAACCAAGACGTCAATAGCGCCAGAACGAACCAATGTTTCAGTAATTTCTAAAGCTTGTTCACCAGTATCAGGTTGTGAAATCAACATATCTTCTGTGTTCACACCTAATTTACGAGCGTAATTTACATCCAAAGCGTGTTCTGCATCGATGTACGCAACAACTCCACCTTTTTTCTGCGCTTGCGCAATCACTGATAATGCAATTGTGGTTTTACCAGAAGACTCTGGACCGAAAACCTCTACGATACGACCTTTCGGTAAACCACCAATACCCAGAGCAATATCCAAGCTCAAAGCACCAGTGCTGATTGTATCGATATCTTTACGCAATTGATCTTCGACGCCCAGACGCATGATCGAACCTTTGCCGAACTGCTTTTCAATAGTTGAAACCGCCAAATCCAATGCTTTTGCTTTTTCTGATTGGCCTTTAGTATCTACGTTTAAATTTGCTGCCATAATATTTTCCTTTTCTTTCTCCACGATCACCTCGTGGACACTTTTGTTATAGTTACCTTTTAGATATAGTTTCACCCACTGACGTTCGGCCTTGCACCGAGGAGCTGAGTCGTCAGACCGTCGAAGCTCTGCTTGAAAAGGCTCTCAAACAGATCTTCACATATATATTGTTCTCAATTTTCTATTCACATTGCTAGCTGATTTTTCAAAGATCACAAACCTAGGAGCGCCTTGCCAAGCATGCCGATGACAAAACGAACCGAGTGAACCTGAATTGCCGCACGATCGCCAGAGAACTTTTGTTTCACAGAAGCTTCAAAGTTGGGTCCACAGACAGCAAAACACACAGTGCCCACTGGCTTATCCACAGAACCGCCACTCGGACCAGCAATTCCAGTGATTGCTAACGCCCAGCTGCATTTAAGTTTTGCACGCGCGCCTCGCGCCATTTCTAACGCAACTTGCTCGCTCACTGCGCCATGATCTTTCAAAGAGTTCTCACTAACTGACAAAAAATCCATTTTGACTTGATTGGCATAACTAACCACTGAACCCATAAAAACATCTG
>CAZMVK010000069.1:7271-17694 GCA_964569545.1 uncultured Bdellovibrio sp. | reverse complement strand
ATTTGCTCTAACCTGCCTTGGCATTTTGGACAAACTGTTACGTCGATCTTAAATGTTCGTTTTAACATCTCTGCCCAGCGCATGCGCTCTCTTCGCCTCTTGCTGGACGCCAAGGGATTTATATCTACGCAGTCCTGGATCGGTGGCTTTGTCTGCGGCACAATTTCTTGCCGAGCTTTAAAGTTCGGAGCAAAAACCCCGTGATACCTAAGGTCTAAGAATTTTTAAAGCTATTATTCTTCAGCTCCCCTGGAAGGGCGGGATCCCTTGGGCCTTTTCCTTGTCTGAATCCTTATGTTGCCTAAGCTTGGATTCAGGCAAGAGTCTGGTTAGAAAGACACTCCATACGTCGAGCTTTTCATATCGTTTTTATTAAATCTTCAGGCCAAAGTATTGAAATTTGTACTTTCAAATGAAATTGAAATGAGGACAAGCCCTGATTAGTTTATGATAAAATAAAAAATAACGGAGAAGTAAAAAGATGGTAGCTTTAATTGCTATATTGATTTTGGTGATGGTGATTGGTGGTATTTTTATGACGAAATACAACTCTTTAATTCAGCTTAATAAAGAGGTTGATAGATACTGGATAAATATTGATTTATTGTTAAAGCAGAGATCAGATGAAATCGAAAAGCTAATCCCTACTCTTGAGTCTTTTATGCATTATGAGAAATCAATCATTCAAAAAGTTCTCGACGCTCGAGCCTCTTACATTCCAGGAGTGCAGTCAGAGTCCAATCTTAAAATTGCCAGTGAGTTATCAAAGAATTGCTCGGGATTATTGGCCCTTTCGGAAGGGTATCCAGAGCTTAAAAGTGATAAATCGTTTCTTCATTTATCAGAGCGAATTTCTGGATTAGAAAGTCAAATTACAATTAGGCGAGAAGCTTACAATGAAGCCGTTACTAATTTTAATGTGCGTATAGAGCAATTACCGGATGTCTTTTTGGCCAATTTCCTTAGATACAGCTCGAAGCAACTTTTTGTTGTGGATGAAGATGATAAGATTGATCCTGTGATTAACATTAAACAACCGGCATGACTTATGCCCAATTCTTGATGTGTTTACTGATGCTCCTTGGGCCGATGTTCATTTTGGCAGGAATAGGTGCTGAGCTATTGTATTCTTATGGAATGAGAGGTTGCACAAAATCGAACTTATCCTCAATTTTTCTCTGTTGGTAACAGTTGGAATCTCTGGTTTATTTATGTTTGTTTCATTAGATAGTAATAAGAGCATTCTATGCCCGATCCTGGGTTTCAGAATTAAGCAAATGAAAGGGTGTTATAATGTATCAGATTGTTTTTGGTCTTTGGATTTTTGTGGGTTTAATGATCGTGTGGCGAGGTGTTCGCCTTTATCAAAAAAATAAACTCTTATTAAGTCTTCCGACGATCAAATTAGCAGGAGCTCATGAAGGCCTTGTTGAAATTCAAGGCAAGATCATTACGCCTAATGATCTGATCTCCACACACTTTAAAAGGCCATGTGTTGCTTTTACAGCACAAGAAGAAGCACTTCAAGATCGCGAGATGGTTTGGAGTGAAAATGAAAAGGTCACTCAACGTAATGATTCCTCAAATTGGAATATTGTCAGTAGCAGTGATCGATTTAACAGAGTTATCGAAGTTAATGATGGAACCCACACTGTTGAAATCAATTTGGCGGAAGGGGATTTACTCCTAAAAGAATTTTTATCTAAAAAAAATAATATTGGAAATCGGCGTTTCACTGAAAGCGTAATTTGCTCTGGGGAAGATATTTTTGCAATAGGGTATTTATTTAAAACGGTAGGGCCAAAAGGAGTTATGAAACTTGTATTAAGTGCAAACGAAAATTCAGAAATGTTGGTGTCGAATCAAATTCAAAAAAAGGTAGAAAAGGATCTCCTTTCTCAGGGCCTAGGTCGTATAGTGGGAGGTTCGCTTTGGGCGCTTTTCGGTGCTGAAATATTTGTACTGATTGGCAATAAGGCATCAAATATTAATGATCCTACGTTAGAGTTGATCACCGCCTGTAATTTTGTCGCCATAGGATTATTTGCCTTTTACATATTCAGAAATAATAGCTCTAAGAGGTATTTGGTTCGTAGCAAGAAAGTTACAAAGAACAAAATTAGTTGGGAATGGGGTATCTAGTCGCTCGGCCATCTTTATGCTGCAAGAAAATTGTTATGTTTAATGGGATGCCCTTAAAAGCTATTTTCCGTGAAGTTCCGGATCATTTCAAAATCTGTTTCACCCGCAGGGAGGAAGCTACTCCCATGTCCATCCTATCGCCGACAAGTCCTAGTACGCTCATCTACCTCAGAAGTTAATTTATTGGATAACCTTGTTCTCCAACGGGAGCAAAACAAGACAAATTAATCTGATAACTCTGGCAGAAACACCGTTTTTATTCCGCGGAATAGCAACAACCTTCAAGCCTTGAGGGCAAAGCTCTTGGCCCTTAAAGGCTACCTGGACTTTGAGCTGGAGGCTCGCTGCGCAGAACTCACTGTGAAGCCCCTACAGCAGATTGTGGCAGCAGGTCGTAGTCGATGGAAAATTGAGAACGAGACCTTCAACACATTAAAAAATCAAGGCTACGAGTTCGAACATAACTTTGGCCACGGGAATAAAAACCTTTCCAATAATTTTGCAATGCTGATGATGCTTGCTTTTTTAGTGGACCAACTTCAAGAGATGAAATGTTCTCTTTTCCAAAGTGCACTTTTTAAAGTTTACAGTAAAAAATCAAGGCTATGGACAAAGATAAAAGCAGTCTATGAATTTTTCCCGATTGAATTTCAAAGTTGGAGTGAGTTTCTAGAGTTTTTCATCGATCCGAAGCCATGGGTTCGTCGACCAAATAGCTCTTGAAATGGCTACCAAAAGTAATTGTCATCTAAAAAAAATCATGAAAAAATCAAAAAAAGTGACGGTTTTTGTCGCCAAGGGATAAATTCGACAGAAATGTCGTCAAGCTCACCGATGAATTTCAAAAACGCCAAAATAACTTAAAATCCACCTGAACTTCTCAGAACTCATAAAATCCCTAACCATTGGTCGGGAGCTCCTGACATATAAGTTCACTCATGATTCAGGCATGGCAATAGCATATGAAATGATACGCGATTGGCGTGTTGAGAATAATTCGTAGTTTAGATAATTATTATTTAGTAAATCATATATTTTTAAGGACGCTTCATGAAAAATACTAGTAAGCTATTATCCGAGGCTAATATCTCTAATTTAGTTAATACTATTTTTGAAACAACCCCTGCAGTTGGAATCTCGATTGTAGCTGGATCTGTTAGTGATATTTATTATGAACAATCATTTGGGGTAATCCATAGCTCTTCTGATATTAAAATATCTTCTCGCACGTTGTTTGATATCCAATCAATAACCAAAGTAGTTGCTATAACTGCTCTTTTAGAAAAATTCATTCTAAATCAAATGATTTCATTAAATGACCCTGTAATACAATATCTGCCAGAACTTTCTGGATACAATAAGACTGACATTAAGATAATAGATTTAGTTTCACATCAAAGCGGAATATCAGATGAAGATTTCGTCAGAGATTTTTCATCTGCCTCGGAATTGTGGAATGAAATGTTTAACGCGGAGTTGAGATTCCCCCCTGGATCTTCAATCGAATATACTGATGTAGGATATCGACTGCTTGGGCTTTGCTTGGAACGAGTTGGTGGTAATAATTTAGATCAGCTATGTAAAAAAAATGTATGGTCGACGCTTGGTATGGAACAAACCACTTATAATTTTTCATCCAATTCTAGTATAATACCAAAGACAATGATTGCGGGCCATGGAGACACTTGGGGTCTTGTCGATGACGCTCAGGATAGGTTACTGGCACAACCTCTAGGTTGCGATGGCGTCTTTTCATCTTCAAAAGATTTAGTAATCTTCTGCAGAAACATGCTGACCAAATTATCTGATTCAGATTATTTTAATAACTTAATGGCGGTATCTGCTGGGCAAACAAACGGCACATGGTCATTCTATGAATCTTTAGGTATTGGTAAAAAGATTTTTGGGTGGGAACAACATCATAAAAACCAAAGCTACTTAGGAAAAAAACATACTCCTTATTCGCTTGAAAAAGCGGGAGGAGCTGGCGCTTTCATTTGTATCAGGCCAGAAAAAAATGATTTTTTAATTTATTTAACAAATCATGGAAAACCCGAGCCATTCTCAATGGAATCTTGGAACAATCTTGTTTCTAACCTCAAGGTCAGGGAAATTGCAGAAGGAATTTTAAACTTATGATTTTATATTTGCCAAAATGGCTTTGGGCCAGCTTTGTCATTTCGGCACGGCCGATGAGTAAAATTGAAAGGAAAAATTATGAGTCGATTCGTTAAAAATGAAAAGGGTTATGAAAAGTCATTTGAGGCCGACTGGAAAGCAGTAAAAAAAGGACTTAAAAAAGTAAGAGCCGAAGTCGGACAACCGAAAAAGGTGCCCACATCTATTGCGCTGGATCCACGTTTTGTTTTGGAATTAAAAAAAGAAGCACAGTCTCGTGGCATTCCCTATCAAATCCTTATGCGGATGTTTATTGTAGAAGGCTTTCAACGCCTAAAAAAGAAAACAGCTTAAGCTCGCGAACATCTGCACAGTCAGAAATAGCTCTGTGCAGAGTCACATATAAAAGTTATTTTTTATGACACTACTAATGACACTCGGGATTGGTCAGTAGTGATTCACCAAAAGCCAATCTATTTTCATCCGGTAAAACTTGGTCGATGATTTTCAAACCTTGAGCTTCATGACCTTCACTATCTTTACCAAGAGCAATGACCTCATTTCGTTGAGAACCCGAACCGTCGTTCACATAAGTTGGAATAAATTTTACTCCATTGATAAACGTTTCGCCATTGGCATTTTTTGTAAAACCCAAAGTCAAAAATATAGAAGTACGCAAAGGAATTTTTGGATTATTAGTCGTAAAATTTCCTGTTGAGTAAATAATAAAAGATTCTCGTCCGTCTTTTGTTTTGTAATACTCCATTGGCTGCACCACGTGTGGATGCGTACCAATGACAGCTGTTGCTCCTGCATCCAAAAATGCACGCGCAAATCTTCTTTGAAATGAATTTTCCTGTAAACGCTCTTCAATTCCCCAATGAGGAGTCACAATCACGACGTCTGATGTTTTACGTAAACGCTGAATGGACTGTGCCACTTGATACCAATCACGCTCACAATGCAAAATCTGCTCGGCTTTATCTGGTACATTTAAAATTGCTGTGCATGCAATCCAAGAAATTCGAATTCCCTTAGAAACCAAAGTCACGGACCAATCACGTTTTTCGCCAATGCGACGAGTTCCTGAAAATGGTAGACCATTTTTTTCTAATTCATCAATGGATGAGTCTATACCCTTTTGTCCGCGATCTAAAGCATGATTATTTGCAGTTGAAACGACATCAAAACCTGAAGCTTGTAAATCAGGAATGATTCCAGCATAGACATTAAAATTTGGAAAACCTGTGTGTACCCGATTATCAAAAACATTTCCAGGATCTTGAATAACCTTACCACCAGGTAGCATTCCGGGAGCTGTTGGCGTTTCAAGATTTCCATACATTTGATCTACTTGCTTCATGTATGGAATCCATCGTTTCCATAAAGCTGTGAAACCACCACCCATGGAAGCTTTCTTTTGTATCGGTCCATGCATTAAAAAATCACCAACCGCACCAATTTGCACCTGGGTACCAGGTTCACATGCATGTTGAAAACGGATAGGCTCAGGATTTGCTGCCCAGGCGGCACTGCCAACCAGATGCGCTAACAATAATAATAAAATAACTGTAGATACAGAAAAATGATTACGCCCCAACACAATACCCACCCAATACTCCCCGGTCCCCAAATTCAAATAAAAAAACAAATCAACTTTCAACCCGAAAATTGATTTAGCAGATCTAACCAAGGAAACAGGCTCGCGCCATTACAAATGCTGTAGAATGAAAACTATCAAAGGCTGTCTAAAAGTTTGACAGCCTGTAAATCACTTGCACAGCTGTCTAACAAATTATGGTGTCGACATTTAAGAACACCATAACCACTTGTTATTTATAGGGGATTCTTGCTTAAACCATGGAACAATCATTGAATATTCAGTGTATATCCAGATAATACGTAGCCCTCACAGAAAAGAGTAAGCAAATGAACTCGATCATTAATCACAAGCTTAAGGCTCAAAACTTGTTTCACAACAAGCTTCAAAATAAAATCCAATTTATTTTATTGTTATGCCTATCCTATGCAACTTCAGCATTCGCGACTATTAATATCACCAACATAAACCTTCGCGGCCAAGCCCACGCACCGCTTTGTTTTGCTTTTGCTGAAGAACAATTAATTAAAGACAAGTTTTGTACCCAGTCCTGTGAAAACAACTCGGCTCAGTGGTTGATTTCAGTATTTGATATCGCAAAAAAACATCAAGAAATCAGAATTAAAAACAATCCTAACCTTAGACAAGAAAATTTAGCCTTGGATCTATTAACAATTGGCAGTGGGCAGATCTTGCCTTATTCAAACTTAAGCGCACGGGCTTCGCATTGCACTTTGGAAAAAGAACTCTTTTTTATGAATCGATCTACGTTCATAAATAAAAAAAATCAGAAATTTGCGGAATTCTATATGGATGCATATGCAAAATATAAAAGAAATGAAGATCCTTTTTTAAATACAATCAATTCTGATGCTCTAAAACAAGAAACACAAACCCTTTCATATATATCGGCAATTTTGTCAGATATAGCTAAAAAGTCTGTCGATAAATATAATTTTTTACAGAATATAATATCATTTACTCGTTGTGATGACGTCATTCAAGTTCCAGAACTTCAAATTCAGAAAGCATTTCCGCAGACTGATATTGAAATTTCAACATTGATCAGAAATCTATTAATACAAAAAAAATCTGTTTATGCCGGCGTTTGCGGCGAAGTACTAGAAAAAGAAAAAACAGGCTCTGAAAAATGCCTCCCTCATTCAGTAATTTTAAAAAACATAAACAAATGTACTAACAACAATTGCTCATATGAAATCCAAGTTGTTGACTCAAACTTTTCATCTCCTCGAACCCAGCAATCGGACGGTTCAGTTTGGATCCCAGAAAACATTATTATTGCCGCTATTTCAAAACTTAATTTAGAGCATCATAAGCTAGAAGCCGAAGATAAAAAAACAATCGAATATAAAAGAAAAGATTTTGTAGCAAACGACACAGCTTCTGCGATTAAGCAGTTTGTTGATTTTGCCAACAAGGCCTCTATTGAACAAGCCGCAACACAGGTCGAAAATTTTATCCGGCTAGTCGCAGAGCCATTAAAAAATGATTCAGACTATTCAATCATTTTAAAAAACGCACTTGATGAAGCCAAATCAGTAGAGCTCAAACAAATCTCTGACATTCAAAAGTTTTACCCTGTTGTCGAAAAAATTAAAATTAATATTGAAAACAAAGCCAAACTAACAAATTTTAAATTAAACCACAGTCGTTATAATTCTATTTTCTGGCTTGATTAAAATGTATTCTGATTTGATTGAGCACAAGAAAAAATCAATTTAAAGCGAGGCCAATCCATAGCACAACGATCCAACGAATACACATCCTAAGATTATATAATTTTGATATATCTTCTTTTAGAAAGTAATAAAAGCTAAATAGTAAAATGAAATTCGGAATAAAAATAAATTATTTTTATTCCGTAATTATAGATTTCAGTTTTTCAAAAGCAATCTTACCAAGATCAGTCCTTGGTATTTGATCCAACAACACAACTTTTCGAATTCGTTCATAGGCAACGGCTTGCTGATTGTATTTTGATAAAATTTTCTCTGCAATTTCATCTGACAACATTGCAGACGGTGCCACCGCACAAAGGTAAGAACCTTGGCGTTCATCTGGCAAAGCAATAACTGTCATTGACTGCAATTCGGCAGAAAAGTTCTGCGTATCCATTTTCATATTTTTTTTTGTATCTTGCAAAATGACTTCTGCAGTAGTTTGCCATTTTTTTCTAATGACACTCAAGGAGACTCCCTCGCCCAATATCTTTACAAAATCAGAGTCCCTACCTAATGGTTTCAAGAAAATATCTTTGCTGACGGCATTGGGGACTGTTTCCTTTGAATTTCGAATCAAACTCTCTCCGGATGCAGTTACAATTTCTACCAAATCTTCTGTCTGAAACCAATCCCGGTCTAAACCATTAGAACTAGCCAAATCCGACAATGACAAGTAAACAGCTTTGCCATCTTGCCATTGAGCATAACCGGTCAAAAGAGACGGCGATTGAATGCATAACTTATTGTTCAATTCCATTTTTACTTGAACATGCGGCAGCACTTGCAGATTGGGTAACGACACTACTAAATTAGATTTTTTTTCACTTGGATTATTGCTGATCTGATCCAATGATGACAAAGACGCCGTCGCCACCTGCGAACAGCATTCGGTCATGCCAAAGCTTGGCAACAAGGGCCAACCAAGCTCTCGAGCTTTAAAATAAATTTTTTCATCCAACGCGGCTCCACCGACGACAATAGCGCGCAAGGATTTCGGGGCCGTTTTCTGCAACTGAATCAGATCATAAATTTGCGTCGGAACAAGAGCAGACAAAATATTACCTGCTGAAAAATTTGATCTTTCATTTATACTTTCGCACAAATCATAAAATTTTTCTGCACTCCATTTTCCAGACAAAGAAACCACACGCGAACCAGATAAATGTGCACGAATATCGATTCCCAAACCGCCAACATGAAAACCTGGTAATGCCTGAATCCAACAATCACTGCTATCCGATTGCAAATGAACATTCACCGCCCGCGCCGACGCCAACAAAGCATCCTGTGACAAAGCAATCATCTTAACATCAGAAAGACTGCGCGCTGAAGAGCCTGAAGATGCCACCCAAAGATGATTGGGTAATGGATGTGTTTTACGAATTTCAGAAACAAGCTCGGTCAACCGTTCTCGATCAACCTGTGGCCATGCTGGATTTAATAAAATCTCTTCTGGCCAACGAAAACTCATATGTTTTTCCAATTTATTCTTTGCAAAAAACCATCAAAGCCGATGCCGTGACCAATGGTAGAAAATATGGATGGCCCACTGTATTTGATCAACTGGTGAAACTCGGTTTTTTGATAAAGATCCAAAGTCATCAAACCACAATCTAAGACAGTGTTGGGATGATGTTTTTTTAATTCAGCAGCAATCAAAGCCGCATGTGCGACACCCACCGGGTGATCCATCGAGCTAGTGATAACAATCTTGCACGCCAAACGAAAGGCTTCTTTCAAAATATTATCTACATTTTGCCGAGCTGGTTTAATCACGATTACCTTGAAAGGTGCCGACAATTGAAAATTGCGAAAGTTTACTTTTTCATACTCAAAATCCAATGCCAATGGCAACAACTGATGTGCTTGCGTCCAATGTTCCAAATCCCAAGGCATAGGATCTTCGACAAACTCGATACGAGCTCGAGCAACCAATGATAATTGATTCACAAAATCGGTAAACAACTCTAAATTCAAACAACTATTAAAATCCAAACGCAATCGAAAAGAGGTCGACAACACCAACTCATGAATCACGCGTACAGCTTCAATGATATCAGTATCAAATTTTAATTTAACAGACTGAAATCCTTCCATCGCAATTTGTCTCATATCTCCAATCGACAAAGCCGCGGGGTTGACAGCTGTAAAATGATTGCTGACGGGATTCAATCCAGCAAAACCATTCACGCGTCTTTGCCTTAAATCCGCATCATGTTTTGCAAGAGCCACTGCTTGTGAAAATATATTTGATATTTTTCTCTGCTTAAACATTTCAAATTGTTCCAACAAAGGTTTGTCACCAAATTCTGGCCACGGAAACAAATCAGCATAACCAACCAAAGGCGTTGGTGCCTTCGCTTGTTTTTGCAACCACTCTATTCTTAATAGAGCACCTTCGCGCAAAGGATTTGTTGTTTTGGCATTCAAACGAAAATCATCGCGAGAAAAATTTATTGGCACCAAAGTATAAGGGGAGTATTTAACCTGAATCACAACCACAAACCGATCGACAACAACACACCAAAAACCAAATGCAATCCTGCTCCAACACCTAAGATCTGATTGTATTGCGGGCTAGGCTCGTGCTGAACAATAAACCGAGAAATTTTTATCGCCAAAGGGAACGCCAACAACGGCAATAATGCAGCCACATAATAACCTTGAAGCAACCAATAAATATTTAAAACAAATGGCAACCAACACAGCAAAATAATTTCGCGCTTAGAATTTTGAATACCAAAACGCACAGCCAATGTTTTTTTACCCACCAATTTATCCCCATGCACATCTCGCAAATTATTAATCGCAATCAATACTG
>CAZMVK010000069.1:0-7261 GCA_964569545.1 uncultured Bdellovibrio sp. | reverse complement strand
CTGTACAATGCAAACCTACTTGCAAACCCGCAATCAAAGCAGCCAAAGGCAAAGTGTGTGTATGTAAAAAGAAAACTCCACCCACTGCAATCAAACCAAAAAATAAAATCACAAACAAATCACCCAAACCAAGATATGCCAATGGAAATGGACCCCCTGTATATCCATAGCCCATCAACAATGAAGCCACCCCGATCCAAAAAATCGGCCAACCACCAATTTGCAACAACGGAATTCCGCACAATATTGCTAAAGCAAAAAAGACAAAAGCCATACGCATAACTTGCTTGCCGCTAAATAAGCCAGATTGAGTCACTCGCTGAGGCCCTATACGTTTTTCTGTATCCGCCCCTTTTTTAAAATCTATAGCATCATTAACCAGATTGGTTGCAATTTGAATAAACAACGAAGCTAACAGACTGCAAATCACAATAACTAAATTTTTATCAAAAACAGTCTCTGAATTTGTCAGTAAATCTGTTGGCAAAACGCGCATTCTCCAAGCCAACGCAGAACCAACCAAAATTGGCACAACAGCCGCTGTCAAAGTTTTAGGACGCGCTGCAAGCACCCAAGATCGAATCGCCGAGTTTGTTTGTGATTTCATTTACACACGGTAGCGCACATTCATCTATCTAGCGTCAGTTTTTGCATTGCGAAACGATAAAATGTGTACTGCATTTAGCTACAAACGATTAAGAATAGGACCCTATGGAAACAGCATTTTTTTATTTTATTACATTCTGTTTGGGCGCAAGCCTTGGCGCCTGGTTTATCAACTCGCAACAAACAAAAAAAATGCAGGAAAAGAACGAAGAGTTCACCAAGCTGCAAGTTCAAATTGCCAGCCTGCAATCACAAAATCAAAATTTTGAAACTCTGAACAAACAGATGAACGCACAATTTGAGACCTTGGCTAATAAAATCTTTGACGACAAATCACAAAAATTTTCCGATCAAAATGTAAAGAACTTGCTGACACTTCTAGATCCATTCAAAGAACGCCTCAAAGATTTTGAAAAAAAGGTTGAAGAAACATACTCGACAGAAAGAGCCGAACGCGGAACCCTGCGTGGAGAACTCAACAAATTGGTTGAACTGAATGTGCGCATGTCCAACGAAGCACAAAATCTAACCAAAGCCCTTAAAGGTGACAACAAAACCATGGGCAATTGGGGCGAGCTGATTCTCGAGAGTATTTTAGAAAAATCTGGTTTGCGCGTAAACGAAGAATACACCTTACAGGGTACAGACCTTTCGCTAAAAAACGATTCTGGTAAAGACATCAGACCTGATGTAATTATCCATCTTCCAGATGGCAAACATTTGATTGTCGATTCCAAGGTTTCCCTGAAAGATTATGATGCCTATATTCAATCCGAAGACGATGTTCAGCGCGAACTGTTCGCCAAAAGCCATGTCGAATCGTTCAAACGCCATATCGATGGTTTGTCAGAAAAAAAATATCACTCGGCAGAAAAGCTGCTCACACCTGATTTTGTTATTTTATTTATGCCAATCGAACCGGCTTTTGCCTTGGCCTTTAAATTCCGTCCCGATCTTTTACAATACGCTTGGGATCGTAACATTGCCCTGGTCTCACCAACAACTTTGTTAACCACCCTGCGCACTGTCTCAATAATCTGGAAACAAGAACGACAAGAGCGTAATGCCCTTGAAATCGCTAAACGCGGCGGCGCTCTTTACGACAAATTTGTTTTATTTGTCGATGATCTAGAAAAATTAGGCGTGCAAATTCAAGGCGTGCAAAAAGCCCACAGCTCAGTGATGAACAAACTGACCGATGGCACAGGCAACTTGTTACGTCAGGTTGAATTGCTCAGAGAACTTGGCGCCAAAGCCGAGAAAAAAATTGCACCGCACTTATTAAAAACCGATTTAAAACACGACGCTCTTAAAGAACCAGAACAAATTTAAATCTAGAAGCTCTGAGATGAGTTCATAATATTAGAACTCATCAAAGAAATCGCTCTACAACGAAATAAGCCCTATTGATCTTATTTCGTTCCAGTTGGTGAGCTAGTACGAATCTCACTTTTCAGATCATACAATTTTACTTTGCGATAAAAATCATAGACTGCACAAGCACGATCTGAATAATCTTTGGTAAGCAGCTCATTGTAATCCATTTTAATTTGTGATTTTTCGGCGTGGCTGTAATAAACAGTCCCCTTGCAGTATTCATTCAATTCCAAATCACCAATTTTAGGCGCATCAGGGATTGCCAATGCTTGCATACACAACAAAGCTAAATTTTCTGCTTGCTCTGAATCGGATTTAGCTGCTTTTTTTAATTTTTCAAAACGATCTTTAAGGCTGGAATTAAACACACCAGCCAACACATTCAAATTATTTTTAGTCAGCTCTTTTGATGAGCGCGCTTGCGCTCTGGCTGGTTCAACCCCAACATAAAATCGGATCAATTCGCTCAGACTGTCGCTGGCAGACAAACGCATCAGCAAAGATAGATTCTGATCCAATTCTCCACGTTTAATTTTATCATCAATATCTTGATTGATGATTTCACTGATCGCTTTTGGCACCGCACTCTTATCACCATTTGGAATCAATTCACGAGAGATATCAGCCACGTTCTGCGAGGCATCTACTGGAATCATCCGCACAATGGTTGCAGGGAGTGTTTGCACAACTGGTATTTCAACTCGCTCAGAAACTTGCAAAGCATTTTGTAATTGTTTTTTTGTTTTCTCAATAAGACTGCGCTGCAATGGTTTGCGCGAAATACTTTGTGGGTCTTGTAATAACCGATCAAAATATGAAATCGCTGCTTGTAAAAACTCACGAGCACTGTGACCGTTGGCCGTTAGCGCATCAATTTTTGTCAAAACTAAATTTGGATTGCTCTCGTTAACTTGTGACAACTGACTGTCGACGTAAGAATTCGCTTCTGACATTACTCGATCCAAAGTTGGAGCTACATCTACATTCAAATCAGGTGGTGGATTATACATAGTCGACACATATTGCGTACATGAAATTTGACTTGAATCTTTTCTGACTTTATCTACACCCTTAGAGTATAAATAAATGAATGGACCACAATGTTGATCCGAAGCAAAAACAGCAGCAAACGGACTCGGGCTGCAAGATCCTGGCGAACATTTCGGCATCATTTGCTCAGCCATATCATTCAAAGCTTTACGAGTAATATCCAAACGTTTTTCATTGGTCTCGGCATGACTGAGATTGTGTTTAGACTCACTAAAAATCTGATCCAAATCAATTTTTACCAACGACAAATCATTTTGCGATTTTTTCGCTGTTTTTTTATCACTGGCTCGCCCTGCCGTACCCGCCGGCGAACCAGCATCAATTGTTCCAGCCCAATTTTCATATGCTGGCATGCTCTGCCCGACAGCATCGACACCATCAAGCCAAGATGGAGTATCGATATCTTTGCCACGAACTTTATCATTCACGGTAATAATAGTTTGCACATCACGCGCCTGACAATATGTTGTCGCCATACCTTCAAACGAACAACCCAGGGCTTCTCCCAAGGCTACACTTGAACCTTTTTTCAGTTCACCATTTAATTTTTTATCATGAAAATATGAAATAAAATTATCGACTAAATTTCCAGTGGCTAACATCAAAGAGCCCACCACGCCAGAGGTCAAAGTCGAACCCAAACCCAAAACCTGAGCGCTAACTTGAGCCGCCAACGAAGGTCTGCTTTGCAAACACTGATCACTGCTTTTCAGTTTTGCAAACAATGAGTTTGAATACTTTTGAAAATTACGAATCGTTTCTAATTTCTTTTTTTGTTGTTCGCGATTTGGATCATTTTTTGATTTGATGATTTTTACTTTTGTCGTGACCAACTCAGCTTTCAAAGCATCAACATACTCTTGATCGATTGGATTTTGTTTAGTTTCGGTTGCAATAGCAATTTCTAAATCACCAGCATGCGAAGCCAAATACTCTTGATCATTTTTCATTGTTTTATCATTCAACAGAGCATCAATATTCAAGCTGTCAATGCTGTTCAAAGCGCCGGTTATACCGGCACAACTGGCATCATCACGAATCGTCTGCACAAGATTACGAATACTGACACTGTCATTCAAAGCCCCAGAGCTGATTGAACCCACACTTTGGCATCGACTGCCAAATGCAAATAACAAATCACTGGTTGGATCATAGGATTCTGCCGCTTGGACAAGTTGCAAACCGCATAAAATAAAAATCAAAGAAGAGTATAAAATGTTTTTCATTTTACCTTTCCTTTCGATTTTTTCTTTACAGTTACGGCGGCCGGCAAACGAGTGCTTTGATTGATAACAAACTTTTGCAAAACCATATTGTTATACTCAAAAGATTTGATAGAACTGATTCTCACCAAAACCAAATCATTTTTAGCGTTCCAAATTAATTTTTCACTGACAAACTGCAGATCTTTTGCAACCCAATGACGAGCGCACGAAAAAGATCGTGGCGAAACTTTCGCGCAACCCTTGTCCACTATGTTTTGTTGATCAACAGACACATCAAAAGTGGTTTGCACATCAGCTTTCCAAAAACGATCAACTGTTGGTAAATTTGCCAATGCGTCTGGCTGCTTGCGTGTCACCTGAAATTGAAAAACAGGAGCTGAAGATCCCGTCCCATCCTGCAGCTCAAACCAAACAGAATTCATCGACAACAAATCCACCTTACGTTTTAAATAAAACGGATTTTGAATTGAAAAAGTTGGCGAAAGCTTGATCTCATCCGCTAAAGAAAATTGCGGAACAAAAACAAAACAAGCACAAATAATAATAAATATTTTAGGGCAGATTCTCATGACTTACCTTTCGGTAAATCACAACCATATGTTAACTGGACTTATCTGCGATGATGCTGAGACAAAAAGGAACCTCTAGACTAGACTGAAATAAAGGTCCTTATAAAATTAAAATCACGAATATCTAGAGCTCATCTCAAAAATGCCAAGGAAATTTACCGAAATTCTTTGGACGTTTTTCAACAAAGGCTTCGCGTCCTTCTTTTGCTTCCTCTGTTGCGTATGCCAATCGAGTGGCCTCACCCGCAAACAGTTGCTGCCCAACCAGACCATCGTCCACCATATTAAAACCATATTTTAACATGCGCATCGCAGTCGGTGATTTTGAATTCATCTCTAACGCCCATTCAAGAGCTACTTTTTCCAAATCTTTATGTGGAATCACAGCATTGACCATGCCCATATCAAAAGCTTCTTGTGCAGAATAATTACGTCCCAAAAAGAAAATTTCACGCGCACGTTTTTGCCCAACCATTTTTGCCAAATAAGCCGAACCATAACCACTGTCAAAACTTGCCACATCTGGATCTGTCTGTTTAAAAATGGCATGCTCGGCACTGGCCAACGTCAAATCACAAACGACATGCAACGAATGTCCACCACCCACGGCCCAACCAGGAACCACCGCAACCACAACCTTTGGCATAAATCGAATCAAACGCTGAACTTCTAAAATATGAAGACGACCAAGTTTAGCAACATCATTTGCCGTAATCGGCGCGCCAGAATTATTGATGTACTGATAACCATCTTTGCCACGAATTCTTTGGTCACCACCAGAACAAAATGCCCAACCACCATCTTTCGGCGAAGGACCATTACCAGTAATCAAAACCACACCTACATCAACACTCTGTCTGGCGTGATCTAATGCTAAATACAACTCGTCTACTGTTTGTGGGCGAAAAGCATTACGAACCTCTGGGCGGTTAAAAGCAATACGAACTGTGCCCTGATTTTTTGCTCGATGATAGGTGATATCTTCGAATGAAAAACCTGGAACTTCGACCCACCATTCAGGATTAAAAATATCAGAAACTGATTTTAGAGGATTTATAGGTTTCATACACTCACCCTTTTTTTTACAAATTATTTAAAAACGTTACGCTGCAGTTTTAATTAAAGTTTAAAAGTTTTATTTAATATTCTAAAATTTAATAAAAACTGCAGCCTATGAATGATTCCTTCTTACCTAGCGAAAAAGCCATGAGCAATCAAAAACTCACCGCGGCCGTAATGGACAAAAACCTGGCCGAGGTCCTATTTCAGGAAATTGGCGACAAACCCCAGGGCGTTTTTCATAGACTGTACACAACCTGGTCTTTAAATCTAAAAAATAACAATCATCGTTCGCTCTTTGCGAAAGCATAAAATTACCTGAAGCCTCACGATAAGAACTCAGCACACCTTGTTTAATTAATCTTTTGGCCAAACGCTTTGGACTTTGCTCAAGCTCATCAATATCCGTCAAACCCAAGCGAACCAAATCTTCACCCTTGATTTCAACCGGCATCGTGCAACAACTCCCGTAACAACCATCACACATGCCTTTTCGATATTTCACCCAGGTCCAAGGTTTGTCTTTATCTGTTTTCATACAAATGTGTTTTGAACTTTCACAACAAAAAGTCAAGCCTTTGGTCAAGCTTACAAGATTCTATCAATTTCCCCAGTCCACCCCTAAAACAGATTCATCAAATCGGCTAGACCAATGGGCCAATCTAGACCGAAGAAATATTTTCGATGGTGACCTTTGGCCTGTTAGCAAGATAACATCTTGAGTTATCAGCCCGACTGTTTGAAAGACCAGTCGGGTCCAAAAATCAACCATGGACGGTCGACAAATGCACACTCAAAACATCAATGAGCAAAACATCATGAATCCTGAAACTCAACACGAAAAATTGTTGGAAGACATCAGCGACCAATTGGCAGAATTGAGTTTAAACACCTCTGCTGCAAACAAAAAAAATGATATTTTACCAGAAATCCCTGCTCCACGAAAAACAGAAGGACATTCAGAAAGGGTTGAAAAAATGCAAACACAATTACGTAAATCTCAAGATGAATTAAAGTCTGCTCAACAAGAAATCCACGATAAAATTAAATCATTAGACACCATTGGTTTTGGTAACAGCGATCTGAATCGCGAAATCAAACGCCTCAGCGAACAGCTTGAACAAGAGCGCATGAACAATTCGAAATTATCAACTGACCTGGCTAGATCATTAGAATTAAATTTACGCCTGCAATTTGAAAACGAAGAGATTCGCTCTAAAGCCATGCAAAATAGCAACGAAGAGAAAAAACACAACTCGTTTTTGCAAGACAAAATCAAATCCATCAACCACGAATTGGATTTATCACAAGCTTTAGCGAATGAAACACGATTAGAGCTTGCCAAAGCCAAAGAGAAATTTTTGTCAGAATCAA
>CAZMVK010000068.1:0-17869 GCA_964569545.1 uncultured Bdellovibrio sp. | reverse complement strand
CAAATATTTTTACATACACTGAAGAGCCGCGCCCCACGTGGCTCAGGATTTCATTCGGAACCGCTGAATGAACTTTACAGTAGCGAATTGCCCAGAAATAAATGTTACCGAAGCGCCTCAAAACGAGAAAACCAATTGCCGGCCTCAGGCTTATTGCCCATTAAATAATGTTACCAAAAATGCAAACTGGACTGGTTTGTTGATCATTTTTAGCTCTTTTATATTTTCTAGCTAAATCACCAAGCTCGATTTAAAAACGAAACTCTCAAATTGAGATTTCTCGATTTGAGTCAAGTATATCCATGGTCAATAGATTAACTAGTGACCCAAAGAATTTATTATTAATTATTGTGTTTAAAAGACCATCAGCTATTCTGATACAGTATTGTTTTACCGGGGGATAAGTGATGCCAATAAAGGACTATCTAAATAGTAAACGATTATTATTATTTTCTATTTTCATTGCACTCATCTTAGGTTTTTACCAAAATTGTGCCGATGTTAAATTTAGTCGCGTGCAAGAGGAACCATTACCAAATAAAGTTGATTTATCTTCAATTAATCCAGTAGAACCCGAACAATCAAATGTTCCTGAAGTCATTGTTGATCCAAACCCAACGATTCCCGAAGTAATTGTAACAACGACGACAACGTTACCAACTCTTGTAACAACGACGACAACCTTACCAAGTCCTGTAACAACGACAACGACTACTACTACCCTACCTATAGTCGTTAATAAAAATTTTAATTTCTCAGGAACTATCAATTCTGATTTAAACTTACCACTAATAGAATTTAAATTTGTCATAGACAATTCGTTGTCTATGAAATCGAATAACACCAGCATCGCTGATGCCGTCGGAGTAATGTTTGAAAGCCCTGTTGGACAATCAAATTTAAATAATTTTAATGTAAGCGGAGAGGTTTATACCACCACACAAAATGTTATCCCTATTGGGACATATCTTGTCTCAGTTGGGATTGGTGAGTTGATAAGTCCTGACTTGGGGAGATTCGCAATAGTTTCACAAGTTAATTCTTCTCCGACCCTTGATAGCAGCTTGATCAACACTGCCCTTCAAAGAACAGATCGGCCAACGACTTCAGTACCGGGCGATATCTTGGGTTATGGTATTAAAGTAAATTCTGAAATTGTAAATAATTATGGAAATTTGGCTTTACCAACCGTTATTAAACTAACTGAAAAAGAAATTTATCCAATGCCTGTCAGTAAATATGTTAATAACAAAATTGTTAGCACCAGTTATTCCGATACCACAAATGGTATTAACCAATATTTAAATTTTATTACCGACATCAAAAGTAAAATAAACCTAGTTTCTAATTTAACATATGATTCCAATAGTAATTTACGAGACGATAACTGGGGTTATTTTACCAAGCCATATGTTGATGAAGAATCTGGACTGTGTGCAATTGCAAGAATCGTAAAAAAACAAAAAAATGATTTAGATACATTAGCAAAAAATCCAACAGAATTAAAAAGATACCAAGAAAACACACCAAGAAATGTATTTGTCCTAGCTACTGACGAAGATGATGACGTAGCAAGTGGCAGTAAATGTATTGATCGGATAATTTCTCGAAAAGCTTCGTATTACAGCTGTGGATATAATACATCTGAACTAAAATTTAGTTATGATCAGCAGAATAGCAATTTATGTACGTCTGCTACAAATTTTCCAAATCTGTTTGTGGCAGATATTCATATTACAGGCGTAAATACCGTCGCGAATTACAAGATTTTTACCAATACAACAAAAACGGTTACAGTTTGCGAATCACCAAATACAGAGATTTCTTTAGAGGGCGGAACAAAAGTCTGTCGAGGCACAGATCCAAATGATTTGTCGAGCAAATACCAATCCAAAACAACCACAACAAGAATAGAGTCAGATGGGCCCCCAATAGGACTATCAGGAGATAAAACCAACAATTGTAATCCGCAGGCATTTGGACTTGGTAATAACTATGTTGAAAACTCAATTGTTTGTACAATTGATACTATTGATAAAACAGTAGGTGAAAATATATTTTTTGCTCAAGCTATGTCACCATCCGTCAACACCTTGAGTTCCGTTCAAACAAGATCAGGACTATCGATTGCAGAAATAAATTCAATATTTAAAGACAAGCCAAGCTCACTTGCATGTTCAATTTCACTTAAGGACTATGCAAAAAACTTACTATCACCGAACGTGTTTAGAGGAAGTTTAAACTATAATTTAGCTACGTTCGATAAAACACAATATAGTTTTAAAGAATGTAATATTAGCAACAAAAACACAACATACAGAAACTTAGCAACTAATCCAGTCGTAGTAACCAATCAACTGGAATGTACGTCTAAATTTGATTCTTCATGCTCCTCTTATGGAATTAGCAATGATTATTGTCGCGATCCAATAACTAATTCAAATACGTATACTGCTGGTACAAAAATTACTCAGACAGGCATTCGATATTTTTCAAGAAAAGGCGTAAGCTTGCCATTATCAAGCTATACCGAAAGAACATTGTGCAGTCAGGCAGTCAGCTCTGACGATCTTAATGCTAATAATACCGCCCTAGCGCTTTGCGCTACGATGTCAGGAACTCCTAACGCTACTATTTTAGATTATTTAAAAAAGATTAGCGGAGAAACTTCTAATCCCACTCAATTCAGCAATACACATATTATACCAAATTCAGTTTTATCTACATTGAGCTCACAATATATATATTTTTATAATGTCATTTCAGATAGCGTTTGGAACAATCCAATTTGTGATGCCGGAAATTATGATTTTGTTGATGTTAAAAAAGATGGATTTCGCCTTTCTTCGGGGGAAGATACGTATTTTGATTACGTAAGCGGCACAGTAAACAGCATTGGATCACCAATCTCATTTGATCCAACGTTGGTTAGTTTCGACAAAAATTCAAAACCAGCTGTGAATTTAAAACAATATATTCTCAATACAATTTCTGAATTAAAAACAAAATATAATTATAAAATTCCAATCATTAAAGCCTTGGTTAAACAAACACAAACCGAAGCTATGACTGCTAATAGACAAAAAGTTGGAGCTCAATATATTGATTTTATCAAAAATTATAATATATTATTTCCTAACTACGCTCAGACAGATGAGCTTATTGAATCGGCTGATTCAAACACATTACAAACGTATTATAAAAATACGTTTAATGGATTAACAGATTCAATAAAAAACACAGTCAGTCAGGCAATTCCATTTCTTGATGCGAATGGATCCCCTTTAAATTTACTTGCAAATGATATTGCAAACGTTCAAGGGTTTTGCATTTACAAAACAGTAAACGGAGTCGAAGTTTGCGAGACCGTATCCAATGTGAATTACGTTTTAAAAGATATGCTTTACAACAATATAATGGTCGTTCATTTAGTAGTTAAATCGGATGCGGCAATTAGTCTTAAAAAAGGGACTAGATTCTATTTACAGTATCAGGTGAAATAAAATGCATTCAATACAAACTGCAATCCAAAAAAAATATAGCTTTGGAATCGAACAAAATTTTGCGTAAATTATCATAAAGGAACACATGAAAAAACTGACTGTATTTTATGACGGACTCTGCCAATTGTGCTCACGTGAAATCAATCATTACAAAACACAGGCTGGTGCGGATCTCATTCAGTTTGTTGATATCACCTCTTCCACCTTTGATGCCGCAGCGGAAGGAATCGATCCCGTCAAAGCACACCAAGTGATGCACGTCAAAACAACCAAAGGCGAAATTCTCATTGCTGTCGATGCCTTTATCGAAATCTGGAAAGTCTTACCCAGATACAAATGGGCAGCACGTATCGCGCAAATATACTTGGTTAAAAAAATATTACTGATTTTTTATTATATTTTCGCCATAGGTATTCGTCCCTATCTGCCAAAACGCAAAAACAACGACTGCTCGGAAAGCCCTTACTGTCCTATTGATAAAAAATAATGTACGCGCCAGGTGTCAAAACACGAATCTGACAAAATGTATCGTGTCTTTCTAAAAAAGTGTTGTTAGCTTTTTCCTCGATTCACGAGGGGGAAACATGAATCTACACATCAAGGCACAAGCTTGCCTAAAGCGCTTAAACAAATTCGCGATCACATTAACAACTGCAACTATTCTAATCTCTTCATTGAGCTTAGCTGGTGGCCCGCTATTACCTGGTTATTATGGCCAAGATTTTTATCGCGGCTATCAAAGTGGAACAGTACACAATCAAGAATTGCTACAAAGCTTATTTAAAATCCTTAGCGGTGGCCACGTAAAACACCCAGGTCAATTGGACGAAGTTTATGACAACTGTGCAGGCAAACCAGCACCTTGCATCGTTCACACAGCCCTTGGCTATCAGGGCGCACGCAAATTGATGTTTGGTGAAAAAATGTATTTGAAACAAGAGGGCAAACAGTTCTCAGTTAAAGATGTCTACTGTGAAAGAGTTTTCACAAACAATGATTTTCCGCCACAGAATGGAATTGGCCCAGGTCAGATTCCAGACGGAAAAATCTTAAATACCGAGCACACATGGCCGCAAAGCCGCTTTACGGGACGTTTTCCGACGGAACTACAAAAATCAGATCTACACCACCTTTTCCCAACCGACAGCGAAATGAATTCTCACCGCAGCAGTTTACGGTTTGGCGAGGTTAAAGCCACGACAGAAACTTTAAAGTGTCCAATTGCAAAATTAGGTCATTCTGCCCTCAAAGGTGAGATTGTATTTGAACCACCTCATGACCATAAAGGCCGCGCAGCAAGAGCTATTTTGTATTTCGCTACAAGATATCAAATGAAAATTAGTGACGCTGAAGAAGCCACTCTGAAAAAGTGGAATCATGAGTATCCAGTTGATGCTGATGAGTTTAAGCGCAATGAAACTATTGAACAAGCTCAAGGCGACAGAAATCCTTTCATTGATTTTCCAGATTTGGCTGATCAAATTCAGGATTTTTAGTCTAAGATTACAGTTTTATTGACTCTCTCTCGTTTTTGGTTTTAAACCGCCTATCGCGCTACTACCTACCTGTATCGTCAGGCGTTTTACCAATTACGGGAGAATAAATTGAATTCATTAGGCCGCCACATTCTTGTTGAGTTTATAGGTTGTTCATCTGATATCTTAAATGACGTTGCTGCTATAGAAAAAGGCATGATTGATGCCGCTAAAGATGCTGGCGCAACAGTTATCCAATCCAGCTTTCACCATTTTTCTCCTTATGGCGTTTCTGGTGTTGTCGTTATCCAAGAAAGCCATTTGGCGATTCATACTTGGCCAGAATATCAGTACGCAGCAGTTGATTTATTTACCTGCGGTACAAGCGTTGATCCTTGGGTTTCTTTTGATCATTTACGTAAGGTTTTTGAAGCACAAAATTATTCTGCAATTGAAATGTACCGTGGATCATTATCACTATTAAAACGCGCCGATTACAAAGTCGAAGAAGGCCGCGAAGATCTACAAAAACGTATCGAGCCAAATTACCAAAGAAGCATGTGGTTTACTGATAAAGATGAAAACCAAGCTTTGTCTCTTCGTTATAGCAAAGACATTTTGTTCAATAAAAAATCTCCATTTCAAACTGTCCGTGTTTACGACACCGAAGCTTATGGAAAAATGCTGACAATTGATAACATGATTATGTGCACAGAACGCGACGAGGCTCATTACCACGAGATGATCTCTCATCAAGCCATGCAGATCCATCCAAACCCAAAAAATATTTTAGTTATTGGTGGTGGCGATGGCGGAACTATTCGTGAAGTTTTAAAATACCCATCGGTTGAAAAAGTCACCATGGTAGAAATCGACGAAGTTGTCGTTGAAGCATCAAAACAATTTTTACCAACTATTGCCAGCCAATTTGGAAATCCAAAATTAGATTTAAAAATTGCTGATGGAATTGATTTTGTCGAAAAATCACCTGATGCAAAATATGATATTATCATTGTTGACGGCTCAGACCCAGAAGGCCCAGCTAAAGGTTTATTCTCTGAGAGTTTTTGGAAAAATTGTTATCGCTGCCTGAACGCAGACGGAGTTGTTGTCACTCAAGGTGAATCGCCAATGTTTCACCAAAATGCTTTTGTTGAATTGAACCAATGTTTAAAAAGAATTTTTGGACAAAAAAATGTTCACACGTCTTTGTTTCACGCGACCAGTTACCCATCAGGAATGTGGAGTATTCAGATGAGTTGCAAATCAAGCAAACATCCGGTGAAAGATTTCGACAGCGAAAAAGCTCGTGAGTTTGCTGCTAAAAACAAACTTCAATATTACAACGAAGCTTTGCACGTAGGCGCATATCAGTTGCCAACTTTCGTTAGAGAAATGATCAACGAAGGAAAATAGTTAGCATACAGATGGAAAACTTAATGGCACTAAGACGAAATGCAACGTAAGAGCTGCTAAGTTTGACATTGTAATAATCTTGCAAATAAGAACGTACAAAATCTTGAAGCTATGACTGATACCAGTTCAATCGCGCAACAAGAACCAAGTCACCTCATGTTTATTTTGACTGAGGTGTTCAATTTTTGATCCCGAAATTTTTAAGAAATTATTCATGGCCACAAAATCAGTTGGCCCTTGAAATTTTATCGTACAAACAAAGTTTTTTACCAAACCACTGTCATTCCATAAATGGACCAACTCCAACAGTCTCTCTGGATAACAAATAATATCAGAAAACAGCCAATCCACGGCTCCAACGTCTTGCGGCTTCATAACAAAAGCATCCTGTTTAATTTTTTTAACCAGTGGGTATTTATTCAAATCCAAGGTCAATGGTGCCTTGTCGACACTTAAAACCTGATTTTTATTTTCAGCTAAAACCCAAGTCCATCCGCCAGGGCAAGAACCAAGATCAATGCAAACCTCACCAGGCTTTGGACGCTGTTCACGTTGATTAAAAAAATCCCAAAGCTTTAGATAAGCTCGCGAAGGTGCCAATTTTGTTTCTGCGTATTCAGCCACTCCCGCGGGGTACGGCGATGTCGTTTGTGATGAATACCACAAAGTTTTTTCGTCTTGTAACAGCCAAGCCCCAAGACTTCTGTTCAATGGAGAATCACCCCAATGGCGGATTGTTTTTTTAGGTGAAATTAATTTTTCTTGAATCAATGTGGATCTACGAAAGTACTGATCACCTTCACAGTGCCAAATCTTACCTTCTGACTTTAAAATTTGCGCTGCCTGCTGAATGGATTCAAATTTAGCCATCTTCACATCCAGCCAATCATTCTGCGAAAAAATCAGTGGTCGGTACTTGCCTTGAGCCACGCAGACTGATCCAAAAACATGCAACAACTGAATTTGCGAATCCAGTGCAATTTCTTGTTTTAGATCATCAAGACGATCAGGCAAAGCTGAATAGGCAAAATATTGTGGGCTGGATAATTCACTCATCTGTTAAAAAATCTAACATACGTTTTTAGAAAAAACATTCTGTAATCCTCCAACTGGCGAACTGTCTAACAATAAGCTTCTAGCTATATTGACCTAGACTACACCACTGTCTGCTTGAGTGATTTACACAAAAGCCCCCCCTTGTTTAAAATCTCACTCAAGTCTCCATAACGGTGGCGCTAAGCACAATGTTGTATAGTAAAAAAACAATCTCATACTTAACTGTTATGTTTTTGCATACTAACAGTTTTATTTGTAGATTTAGGCACAAACCAATTTCTTTACGAGGTGTAGTTTATGAAAAAATATATTTTCTCTGTTTTAGCGTTATTATTGGTGGTCACTTTCGGTTACACATTTATCAATTTTTATAGTTATATTTTTTCTCGCAAAGTCGTTGGTGTTATCGAAAAAGTAGAAAAAATTCAGTTGGACATTGCTTTGATGCAAACCGATCCAACACAAAAGATAAACCCACAGCTGTATTCATTCGCAGTTGCCATCAAAGAACCATCTGGTGAAATTGTCACGGCCTCTGCCGAAGATCGCCAATGGGCTGTAGCTCAAGCTGGTCAATGTGCTGAAGCTATTTATTATCCATATCCACCATGGCGTCTAGACAAAGCAAACACCTATTTTGGCGCACGCTTAGAAAAACTGAGAGATTGTCAGAAGTAATTATATCTAAAGGTCCCAAATAAATTCTATGGGACTTTCGACTTGAGCATTTAGACTGCGTTTAACAGGACAATTGCGTCCGATCTCTTCAAATCGCAAACGCTGTTCAGCACTCACAAATTTTGGCAAATGAATTTGCACTGTGAGGCGACTGATCTGTCGCGGAGAAACTTGCATTTCTTTACTGACAGTAAAATGTGAACCTTTTAAGTCCACACCTTCCTTATCAGCAAAAATGGCCATCGTTGTAATTGCACAAGTAGCAAGAGCAGCACCGACCATATCAGTCGGTGAAAAAGCCTCGCCCTTGCCGTGATTGTCACGAGGAGCATCAGTTTGAAGATTCGCCTGAGATGGACCATGAGTCATCTCGCAGCGTTTTTCTCCTTGATAGATGCCACTCATTTGTACCATCGATTACAATCCTAAAATGTACGAGAACATCAAAGGCGCAACAATAGTTGCATCGGATTCAACGATAAATCTTGGAGTGTCGACCTCAAGTTTACCCCAAGTGATTTTTTCATTTGGCACAGCACCCGAGTATGAACCGTAAGAAGTTGTAGAGTCTGAAATCTGGCAGAAATATTTCCAACATTTTACTTCGGTATAACCCAAATCTTGGTGCAACATTGGCACAACACAAATTGGGAAATCACCAGCAATACCACCACCGATTTGGAAGAAACCGATATCAGCTTTCTTAGAAGCTGCCATGTACCACTCTGCAAAAGAAGTCATGTATTGAATACCTGATTTTACAGTCGTTGGTTTTTTAATATCACCTTTGATCAAATGACCTGCAAAAATATTTCCTGTGGTTGAATCTTCCCAACCTGGAACAACCATTGGCAAATTCTTTTCAGCCGCCGCCAACAACCATGAGTTTTTTGGATCAATTTCATAATGTTGTTTTAAACGACCAGATAATAAAATTTTATAAAAATATTCGTGCGGCAAATAGCCTTCGCCTTTTTGCTCTGCCTCTTGCCATACTTCTAAAATAGCATCTTCGATACGACGAATAGCTTCTTCTTCAGGAATACAAGTATCAGTTACACGATTTAAATGACGGTCCAAAAGTTTTTGTTCATCTTCAGGAGTCAAATCACGATAATTTGGAATACGCACATAATGAGTATGAGCTACCAAGTTGTAAACATCTTCTTCAAGATTGGCACCAGTACAAGAAATCGCGTGCACCTTGTCTTGACGAATCATCTCTGCCAATGACAAGCCCAACTCTGCAGAGCTCATCGCGCCTGCTAAAGTTACTAACATTTTACCGCCCTTATCAAGGTGCTGTCGGTAAGCAACCGAAGCGTCTCTCAATGCTGCCGAGTTGAAATGACGATAATGATGATCAATAAACTGTGTGATTGGTCCTGACATATATTTCTCCTGAAAAATGAAAAGGCAATGTACCAAATTTTTGGCAAAGTTGAAGTAAAATCAGCAGCGTTTATCTAAAACAGCGCGAGCGAGTCTCCCCAGCGCCAGCTCAACGCCGCAATGGCTGAAAAACTAGCATCTGAGTAATCAGAATAATAACGACCAACACCTATGACGACATCAAATGGTCTTTCGAGCTTTGGATTTAAATACTTAAATTGATGAATCAAATATTCTGATTGATTGCGACTGGCAGAACGTTGAAACTGACTCTGCTTGTAATATAAGCCTGTGGTTTGATGCTCCCATTTCAAGCCAGCAAACAAAGACTGACTTGTCAGAACATCCCAATCACTGTGCGCCAATAAAACCTCTTCCTCATCAACTATCGTTTTTTTATTTTCACCCTCAAGATGAGTTTGTTGATAAGTAGGAACCAGCAAAATCGCACCAACTGCACTGTCAAACTGCAACGCCATACGGGCACCCAGTTTTTGTCTTTGCACCGTCCCCTGACATTGATACAAATCACAATCAAATGGTTTGGTGTCATAATAACGATTCGTCCAAGCGACAGAGCTGAACAATTCGACAAAAGAGATCGGATAAAGACTGACCCCCGCTTCAAGCTGACCATGAGTCGCCACACTGATTTGTGGTTTTACCAAACCGAATTGCCAAAATTGCTGATCTCGTTGATCCCAAATTAAAAATTCGTCTTTAGCTGTTGCCGTCACCGAAAAACCAGTTGGATATGTACGTAACGAGGGGCGAAGCTCAGTCTGAACCCAAGCTTGAGTTTTCACAGAAAAAAATAAAGAGCTGAAAAGCAATAACAACAAAAGCAATTCTTTGGCTTTCACCGAATCCACCAACGAAGGATGAATATTTTCTTGCGACGACAATTCTGTATGATTCAGATGAGGGTGTTTTACCGAAAGATCTTTTTTCTCTGAATCCATAATATATGCAAATGAGAAATCGGTATTTTGTTCAACAGAATTAGTAATCAATTTCTGATCTGAATCAGATACTAACTGATTCAAAGAGGAATTTTGCAGAGGATTTAATTCAAGACTTTTTTTTTCAATTTCAGGAACAACCGCAGTTTGCGCTGTCGTTCCTGATAAATCATTTTTTTTATTCCATTTTTTATACGTTTCAGTTTTCTGCCAATGATGACGAATCACAAAAAAACTGTAACCAAAGCCAAGCACTGTAATAAATGATGCCAAACCAAAAAATATAATTAAACTCATGCTTCCTCGCCAGAAATTTCTGGTACTGATTTTTGTTGTAAAGTTGGCTGCACAATCTGACGTACAACCCACGAAGCCATTGCTAAACCAAAACTGCCAGTCACAAAACTGGCTGTGCCATAAATCACATTGCGGCGATCGCAAGAATGCAAATCTCGCTGTCCTTGCGGACAAACACATTTAAAACCCTCACCATTATCGTAATGCAAATCCACCGGCATCATTGGTTTTTCATCTGAAAACACACATGGAATTCCAAACGCACCTTTGTTTGAAAATCCATAACGACTGCGTAAAATCTTACGAACCTGATGTGCTAATGGATCGGTGTGTGTTTCAGCCAAATCCACCAATTTGATCGACAATGGATCCATTCGCGCCGAAGCACCACCACTGGTAATCACAGGCAATTTATTTTGATGACAGGTAAATAATAAATGCGCTTTGGCTGTTAAATTATCGATTGCATCAACCACGTAATCAGGTTGATCCGCGGTCCCAAGCTGTAAAAGTTCTGCCGAAGTTTCAGAGTTGTAAAATAGCGGTTTATCATCGACTCGCGCTTGGGGATTTATTTTACGTAAACGCTCGGCTACAACCTGAGCTTTCTTTCTGCCCACAAGTCCTTGCAAAGCATGCAGCTGGCGATTGGCATTTGTGATACAGATTTCATCAAAATCAACAACAGTGATACGCCCTACTCCGCTACGAGCCAAGCTTTCTGCAACCCACGAGCCCACTCCACCAAGACCGACAACCATCACATGCGTTTGAAACAAACGTAACATCGAAGCATCGCCAACCAAGCGACCCAGGCGGTCAAAACGACGATGCAAAACATATTTGGTCTCAGCTGGCTGAGTCAGCTCAGCATCCATAGAACTAGTTTGCATTGAGCTAGTTTGCATTGAGCTAGTTTGCATTGAACTTATATCCATAAGTTTATCCATAGAAAAACTCCAAGAATGAATCTGTTACGCTAAAGAGTTTATAGGTATTTACGAAGTCCTTAGCAATTCGGTCTTTGATAACAGCCTTCGCATGTTTTGGCTACAAATATCCAGGACTTGTTGAGTGGAAATGTTTTTTAATTTTGCTACTTCTTCAGCCACAAACAACAAACTTTGTGCTGGATTTTGCTGACCTCTAAACTGCGGTGGTGGCTGATCTGGAGCATCTGTTTCAAGAAATAAAAAATCCATAGGAATTGAAGCTACCGCTTGTTTTAATTTAAGATTTTGTTGGCGTAACAATGGGCCTCCCACAGACAAACCCAACCCGTGCTGCATATAAGCCTGAGCCTGTGGCCAAGAGCCATTAAAAGAATGAACAATACCACGCAAAAACACACCACCATCAAAGGGTGGCAACCAATGTGATAAAATTTTATCTGTTTCATCAAACGCCTGCACGACATGCAAAACCATAGGCTTAGTCATCATCAGCGCCAACTCGACCTGAGCTATAAAAGCATGAGTCTGTAAATCATGACTGTTTTTTGCAATATGCGGACGAAAATCCAAGCCCATCTCACCCACGGCCTGCGCCTGACCCGCTACTAGCGCCAATTGATCCAAAGCCAATTCTACTTCCGACTCGTCATGATCAGCTACGAAATATGGGTGCAAACCAAAACAAGGAATCACTCCTGAATATTTCTTGGCCAACAACAGCTGTCTTTGCCAATCTTCAGGATCCACTCCGCCTTGCAGATACAGACCAATCCCCAGCTGCTGAGCCGACAAAATCCAAGCCTCGGCATCCACACGAAGGTCCGCCAAATGACTGTGGCTATCGACATAACAAAGACTAAGATCGAGCGCATAACGTGACTCGATACAAATGTCTGTAGCACTTGGACTGATTGCTGAAGGATTTGATTTAGACATGAACTATCCATCTCATTATTTTAGATAAAAGAAAAGCTCTCTAAAAAGTACCTGTAAGGAAACAAAGCCATTGAATTGCGCAACGGACCCAATCACATAAACTGCATCACAAAAAATGAGGACACTCGATTTGATTACGACCTTAGGATAACTCTTAGATCAAATTTCTAGACTTTGGCTGTCTCGGATTGAAACCGATAGAGAGTCGCAAGGAGAAAAGCGCATGAAGAATCAAGGCCGATCATCATCATTTTCAAAAAACTCAACTCGTGATCAAGTATGGTTAGGTTTTGATATCAAAACTGAAAAAGGGCCAGTGCTAAACCCACAACAGATTCATTTTTGGAATGAAGCTCAATTTAAAAAGGCGCAACCTGAACAACCTTTTCATTATCACGCTGACGCGTTGGTAGGATTGTCTTTAATTCATCTCAACCCACAATTACAGCATCCATTTGTTTCGCCTAAAATGAATTACAGTTTTTGTGCCGAGGCCTGGAACGCAATGGAGCCTCATTTTGAACTCTTCAATAAATCTCAAGCTGCAGTGAGCAACATTCGCTCTCACTTGAAACCTGAAAGCCAAACGGTTTTAGAATCATTTGAAAGACAGTTTTCAGACAATCTGGAATCCAGCATGCATGGCTGGGGAATTGATCTACAAAACATAGCCCAATTGATTGAAAGCATTGATTATTTAGAAAGCAAAACAAACAAGCCTATGGCTTATAATTTCTCAATTCAATTTAGTAAAACTACTGTGCAAAAGATGCAGTATCTGTATTCATTGTTGTTTAACACTCGTGCAATGATTGCCATGGATTACAACGCTGAAACTCAAGATGCTTCTCATGATGCCTGCAAAATGGATTCGATCGCTGATTATTTGAAAAAAGCAGACTATGTCGTCAACGACGCTCTATTATATTGCGCCTTTAAAAAACAAAAAGGCCACATGAACTCTGATGTAGCTAAATACATGCAATCACATTTTAACAAACTGGCACACAACGGCGTTTGTTTAATTGAAGCCCTGCCCTCAAATTTCTTTAAAGACTCGAATAACGAAGAACTGGAAGAGGCTCTTTATTTGGTGCAAATGGACTGGCTGCTTGGCACCGAAGCCGGCTTGCTTTATCGTTTGCGTGAAGAACTTTATGGCCTGAGAGACGGTTATGAGAATATTTTTTGGCCAGAAACGCAGGGTATGGCAACTAAGCAATCCACCAACCTTTCGGTAAGTTGTAGTTTAGATATTGCCACCATCTATCCACATTCAGATGCCGCATAATAGTTAGACACCAAGATTGAACATTTTTCTAAGGCCTAGAGCCGCATAGAATTAATATTGTGTTCAGAAATTGCCGCATGGACTTTCTTGCCCCTTTATGAGAGGGTCCGCGAATGCAAACAGAACAAAACGAAAAAACAGAACAAACGCCGTCAGCTCCAACAACTTCTGCCTGGGAGAAATTCTCTCTTAAACCAGAGATTTTAGCTGCCATCAAAACGATGGGTTATCAACAACCAACACCAGTCCAATCAGCCTGCATTCCTTTGCTTACCAGGGAAGCTCGCGATCTGTTGGCATTGGCTCGCACCGGTACTGGCAAAACTGCCGCATTCGGTATTCCCCTTTTAAACAGAATCGACACCAAAGCGGGTCTTCAATCTTTGATTCTTTGCCCAACTCGAGAATTAGCTCGTCAGGTTGCAGAAAGCATCCAAAGCTTGGGACGAGTACTTGGTATCGAAGTAGCTACCATCTTGGGTGGTGAAAGTTACCAAAAACAATTCGCAGCTTTGCGCCGCAATCCACAAGTTTTGGTGAGCACACCAGGACGCCTTGTTGATTTGATGGAACAAAAAGCTTTAAGCCTTGAAACTGTCGAATATCTTATCCTTGATGAAGCCGATGAAATGCTTTCTTTCGGTTTCGGCGAAGCTCTTGAATTGATCTGGAAATCTTTGGACGGTCACGACTACAACACTTGGTTGTTTTCTGCGACAATGAGCCAATCGATTCAAAAAATCGCCAGCACTCATTTGAAAACTCCAGAAGTTGTTAAATTATCGACAACTGCTGAACCAAGCCGCGTTCAATCTTTCTCTGCAATCGTTTACGAAGAAGACAAAGAAGACGCATTATCATTGTTGATCAAATCAACTCCTGAGTTTTACGGAATTGTATTTACTCAAACTAAAAAACAAGTTGCTGAGCTTGAGATTAAATTGCGCTCGCTGGGCTTGGCTGTGGACAGTCTTCATGGTGACAAAGTTCAAGCCGATCGTAATCGCGTAATCAAAGCATTCAAAAATCAAGAAATTCAAATTCTAGTTGCGACTGACGTTGCGGCTCGTGGTTTGGATATTGAAGATCTCACTCACGTTGTGAATTTTGAATTGCCTTGGGATGTTGAGACTTACACTCACCGCATTGGCCGCACAGCTCGCGCTGGAAAAAGTGGAACTGTTTGGACTTTCGTTCGCCCTAAAGAAGCTTACCATTTGCGTAGATTTGAAAATGCTTTGAAATTTCAATTTCAAACTTTACAAATTCCAAGCTTGGACCAAGTTAAAAAAGGTTTGATGAAAAATTCAGTTATGAATATTCAAAAAACTTTGATCCCACCTTCTGAAAAACGCCTTTATCTTGATTTGATTTTAGAATTGCAAACCAAAGATGCTTTGGAGATTTCTCCAGAAACTCAAGATTGGCTAATGAAAGCTATGCAATATTTCCGCGTAGCTTCTGATTTGAAAATGAAACAACCTCGTCAGGTAGCTCCATTTTCAGGTGGCCAATCTCGTGGTGGCGGTAGTGATCGCCCTCGCAGCAGCTATGGTGGCGGACGTCGTGATTTTGGTGGTGGCGGTGGTTACCGCAACGACCGCGGCGGCGGAAATGATCGTGGTTTTGATCGCGGATTTGACCGTGGTCCAGATCGCAGTTCAGATCGTGGTGACCGACCTGAACGCAGTGCTAGCGCTGGTAGCGCAGAACGCAGCACTGGCAGTGGCGTAAGAAGAGATCGTTATGCTGATCGCCCTCGCACAGGCCCAAGCTCTGATCGTGGATTTTCAGCTCGTCGTGAGAATTCTGATTTCGGTGGCGATACTGGTGGCGGATTTCGCAACGATGCTCCGGCTCGTCCGTATGCTCGCAAAACTAGTGATTCAGGCCCTAGCAGATCTTTCTCAAGAGGTCCTCGCCCTGAACGTGGTCCACGCAGAAGCGAAGATTAAATCTTTTGTTTCATAAATTATAATTGTTTAAAAAGACCAATGGAAACATTGGTCTTTTTTTTTGCGGTAAAAGCCACAATCGACCAGGGCATATTCTCAATTGATCGAGTTCCACGAGAAAAATAATTTAAACGAAAAACACCCGGCTTAAATACTGATTTTGAAAATTTCTAAATATCAGATGGCGGAATGGTTTTGGCTGGAAAAAATTTTTTCCAAATCTTTTTGATGAGAACTACTGCCAGGACAACGGCGAGAGTTATGCCGACGTAGGTTTTAAACTTGTACAGGGTTCCTAAAATAGGCTCGCCAAAATGATACACCAATAGAATTTGCGTTGGCACACTGATAATCACCGCCAAACCATCAACTAATAAAAAAGCAGGGAAAGTAAACTTGCTCATACCGAGAACGATATGGGCTGGAAAACGAATTCCTGGAGTGAAGCGAAAAACAAACGCCGCATACACACCATATTTTTTTACAAAGCCATTGATCTTTTCCATGACAGGGCCTTCAAAGAAAGAATGAAAGCGCGGTCTCTTCATCAATTTGCGTCCAAACATTCTGCCAATCATAAACACTAATGAGTCAGAGAAAAATACGGCCAAAGAAACAATCAGTGCGGCTTCGTAACCATTCACCACTGGTGAACCAACACTTGGTGGAGCAAATAATTCTGGATGCGCACCCATATAGGCCAAGATGCCAACAGAGACGATAGAGATTTCCTCAGGCAAAGGAAAACCAAACGCGCTGGCGATCATCATCGTGCACACAGAAACATAAACAACCGTCGGTTGATACGCATATTGTGCAAGCCACTGAAAAATAGGTTCATTTCCAAAATTCATACGATCTAAAGACAGTAGCAGCTTTTTTTCCGATTGCAGACCTTCATTGCTGTGTGCTATCGCCGGTACTATGCTTTTGTCTGGTATGCGCGGTAAAAATTATGGCGTTGAACACCTTTTAGCCCCTTTTTCAGGGGATCTTGATCATATCCTAGACGCGACTTTGGGCCTGAAGACAGAACGTGTTGATTTTTTACTCACAATTGGCGCCTTGTATTTTGGCAATAAACGCATTCACGACAGAAATATACAAATTGAAAACCAAGCTTATTTGCGAGTACATACTCACCCGCGACGATTTCCTGCTGAAATTTTTGATTTCAAAAAAAGTCTGATTGAAGAAACCGAGGACTATGTTGTGATCAACAAACCTTCGGGATTGCCCGTTCACCCAACTGTGGACAATCAAATTGAAAATATCGCGAGTTTGATTGCAAAAGAATTGAATCATGAAATTCATGTCACCCACCGTTTAGATGTCGGCACCAGCGGGCTTTTGATTTTGGCTAAAAATAAAAAATTTCAAAGCGAACTGAATCAGATTTTTATGCAGAGCTCACGACAATTACTGGAGCCAGGCTCTTCAACAAAACACAAAATTTTTATGACTGAATCAGTTACTTTAAATGCAAACACTGACCAAAAAAGAGAGTCTGATTTTTTATTTGAAAAAAAATATCGCGCTTTGGTTTACAATACACCAGCCCTGCAAGAGTTGCTGCTATCGGGAAATGAATTGGTGCATTTTATGGAACCCAGCCCACGAGCACCAAAGAAAGTTTCACGAGAGAAAAATTCTGACTGGCAAATTTGTCGTTTAAAAATATTATCTGCAAGAAAAATAGAAAAAATTGTATTAGCCAATGATACAGATAAACAGAATTGCGAATTGGTGGAGCTTGAGATTGAACTGTTGACTGGTCGGACTCATCAGATTCGTGTGCAATTGGCTGATCTTGGCTCGCCTGTTGTTGGTGATGAGATGTATGGGAATCCTAACTTACAGGTCAGATCACTGATTAAGACATCGATTGAAAGCGGACTTGTAAACATTGATTCTGTAAACATCGAGTGTCTTCTTCAGATAGATCTGCTGTGTCA
>CAZMVK010000067.1:0-17923 GCA_964569545.1 uncultured Bdellovibrio sp. | reverse complement strand
TTGTCGTCATGACTTTGCTCACACTGGCTCGCTGTGGCTTTGCCCAGCGCACATATTTGATAGCATATCCTATGAAATTTGATAGATCAACCTATGAAATTTATTAATAGCTATTTTTACCTGTCAAAAATAGATACAGGGGCTGGATTTAAAAAAAATTATCTTGTCAATTGCGCATAGTCCTTAGTCTGGTCATTTTATTGGATTCGTTTATTTATCAAGGAGGTTATAAGTATGTTTATTCGAAACAAATCAAAATCTTTCGTTTCTTGGAAACCATACTTATGGCCTCGTTAATAAAATAGATTTGATTTGTGTTTTGAATTTGAGCCGTGAGTAGTTTGTTTTTTTCTAATTTTAAAGAGAGGTGAGAGCTCGTCCATAATATTTTTTGCCTCTTTAAATCCAAATTTTGTGTTGAGTTCGTCTGGTTTTGCGTACATATTCGCTGCCATGAAACTGCATTTTAACCCTGCCCCTAAACCTGTATCTGATTATGCTGAGAGCGATTGGCAATCATGGACTTGGCAATTACAGCACAGTCTTAAAACAGCACAGGATTTTGCGCAGTTCTTTGATTTGCAAAAAGATGAAACATCAGTTTTTTCTGAAAATATTTTTAATATCCGCACTACTCCCTATTATGCAGCTCTGGCAGGAAACAATCCACAAGATCCTTTGCGAAGAATTTTAATGCCGACAGCGGCTGAGCTCAAAACAGGTGAACAGTCGATGTTAGATCCTTTGGGTGAGAAAAAAAACAATCCAACAGCAAGAATTATTCATCGTTACACAGATCGTGTTTTGTTTTTGGTAACAGATATATGCAGTGTTTATTGTCGCTATTGCACGCGCAAACATTTTACTGGTCAAGAGCAGGCAATGATCAAAGGCGATGAATATCAGCAAGCTTTGAAATATATTTCAGATCATCCAGAAATTCGTGAGGTCATTTTATCTGGTGGTGATCCATTGACGTTGGGTGATGCTCATCTTGAAAGAATATTGTTAGATCTTCGTCAGATTGAGCATGTTGAAATTATTCGAATCGGCACACGCATGCCTGTGGTTTGTCCGATGCGTGTGACGCAAAATTTGGTGAGAATTTTGCGACAAGCAAAACCGGTTTATATGATGACTCATTTTAATCATCCTCGTGAGCTGACGGCTGAAGCCAAAGACGCACTGGATTTGATTGTTGACCATGGGATTCCGGTGATGAACCAAATGGTATTATTAAATGGCGTGAACAATCATCCAGCCATTGTGCAAGCATTGTCGCGACGTCTTTTGTATTTGCGAGTAAAACCCTATTATATGTTTCAGTGTGATCCATCACAGGGCACAGATCATTTGCGAACTTCGATTGAAGAATCTATGGAGATTCAAAAAAATCTGTGGGGACATTTATCTGGTTTGGCGATGCCAGTTTTATCATTGGACATTCCTGATGGTGGTGGCAAAACCACCTTGGTGCCTAATTTTGAAATCTCACGTGATCAAAATTCGCGGACTTATAAGGGTTGGGATGGTGTGGTGGCGCAATATAAAAATCCATCAGCTGAGCAGAAACTTATTCCTGTAGATGTGTCAGAGTATACTGCTGAATGGGAATTGTTAGTTCGTAACCGTCAATTTTAAATTCAGGATAAGTTATTAGGTCGATTTATAGAGGACGGTGGGCCTCATGCTGGGCGGTCTGACTTAAATAAATAATTAATTAATGTTTATGTTTATTTTGTTCAATAGTTTTGTCGTACAGTGAACGCATGCTCAAACGATCCATTTCAGTAAAAATTGGTACTTTGTCTGAAAAAGGTACCAAAGAAAAATAACCGTTTGTTAATGAGCCATTCATCATTTCTTCAAAATAAATTGTATCGGTGATGTGATTTTCAGATCTAAGTTGATTTAACATTTGAATTCTTTGTTCGTTTGCAACTTGCACCAAAGCGTTCATATACAGTTGTGCAGATTTGTTTAATGCTGTGATATTTTCTTCGTCAACGGCGATGGCCTCATTTAATCTTTTAGCCATCCACTCCGCGTAGGTTTGTCTTAGGTTGCGCCAAATTCCGCTTTTGTTTTGTGCTTCAGATAACTCTGCCATGCTTTCTAATTCAATTTTTTGATAGGACTTGCTTAGGCTGATGGCTTTGTTGATGGCTAAGATATAGGGATAAGATAAAGATTGGAAAAGAGAGACTGCATTTTGTAAATGTGGATTTTCTTCGATAATATTATAAGATCCATAGAGATCTCGTAATTCTTTATTTACGTGATGTGTGGTTTTACCTTTTTCTGTTTGTAACAATGAAAAACTGATATCAATTTTCATGATCTGAAGTTGTGCTTCGAATTCATCACTGACTCTGATATCCACGCCATTTATTGGTTGAAGCGTGTGTAAAATTGCTGAGGTCTTTTTTATTGCTGATATGCATGAGTCACTAATGCAAGCCACCGTGTTCGTTCGGTAAATGTTCGTACAATTTCTAACTGATGAAGCATATACAGAGTCATTGCTAAAAATCAGAAAGCCAATTACGGCGGAAATTGTGAATATAAAAATTTTCAACATGGAAGCTTCTTTCTGTTTTCGCATATAGATCTGTAACTCCATATACAGATGCGAAACTCGTTCCAAAGCTCAGTTTTTGATTAAGAGAGGTGTGCTGCAGTTATATTGTGTTTTGATTGCACAGCAAAGTTCACACGGGTGTTGAACTTTTTGACGTTGGTGACTGTTTTGGTTATTTCAATCTTTCTATTTCAATAAATAACTTATAGAAAAATGAGTGTCTTTTTTCAGGCTGATCGCAGCATCTGAATTTACTATCAAATGCGCCACGGTTCTGCCTTTGTAATTGAGATCCTGCAATTTGTAGAACTTAGGATCGATTTTTGTCCAGACCTCAACTCCGTTGACGACTTTTGCGATGCTGAAGCTTTCGATGCTGGCAATGTCGCTTGATAAAATTGTTAATGGGTTTCCGTTGTTATCTAAAAACGGAATGGCTTGAGTGACTGTTGTTCGAATGGAATCTGTTAATCCATTAAAAGTATTGCTGTAATAATTTGAAAGCAATGTCTGATCTGCAGAGTCTATCAACTCGCTGACAGAGGCGTAGCCAGAAAATGTAGGTACTAAATTATATTTAGTTACAAGATCTATGTAATTCGCACCAAGCTTTTGTCCTTTTAAATTCATCTCTGCTGTTTGCGCTTGTTTGACGATGGCCTTAATCACAGGAACTTTGTAACCATATTGACTAACCATTTCAGCAATGGTGTCTATGATGTACTGTTTTAAATTTTTTGCTGATTTTGTTGTGTATTGTCCGTTTGTCAAATTTTGTATGCTGGCATTTGGATTGTAGGTTGCTGGTGTATTGTTTGCGTCGACAGTTCCTGCGACGAATTCGTAAAATAAATCTCTATTTTGTGCAACGAATTGTTGTTTTGTTATCTTCGTGTCTGGAGTGCTGCAGGCTGCATTATTCCAATCTGCATCAGTAAGTGTGGTTTTGTTTGTGTCCCAAGTACCACCAGTCAGTTCTACTTTGGTAATTCGAGTATTTGAAATGTTTGGATATGTAGGGCCTTCGCCACTCTGTCCTTTTATCCAGTCACCAATAGTTGTTGTTGTATCGTTAGCAGCCAAGCCGGTACAAAGTCTCCAACTGTCTCCGGAAAATGAATTGACGGCGTTAGAGCACAATGTGTTCATCGTATATTGAGCAAACTCCGGTGATTTATTGCTACGATAAAAAGATCCATATTTTGTTCCTTTGCGAATGAGTCCAGGAACATAAGGATTGGTGCCTGACGCCGGATCTTTACAATATTTTGTATCAATGTTTCGGCCTGTGCAATACGGATCAAAAACTGTTGAGCAGGCGCTTTCATTAGCGACCGGTAGCGACAGGATTTCATTTTGAAATCCTGATAAAAGCATAGGTCGCGAGTACACACGTGTGATATCGGTATTTACTGTTCTGCAATTGCTATATGTGTATTTTGATTTGTCAAATGCCGACCAGCCATCTGGCGTATAATATCCAGTTAAACTGACGCCTTGGATGTTCACAATATAATCTTTAAGCGCAGTCGAGCATGTGGCATCAATTTTTTTCTCAAAAATATTGTCCATCTCAGCAGAGCTTAAGCCTACAGGGCTTGAGTTGTGTGCGCTGATTGCAGCTACATTTACTGATGTTGTTTTGTTAATAACCTCAGTTGTGCATGTCAAAGTTCCATCAACGTAGCTTGCCGCGCTGATTTGAAAATTAGCGATCAAGCATTTAGCGTTACTCCAGTCGCCACTTTTTCTTAATGTTCTCACAGATTCGGTTCTTGTTGATGGGCCAGTGCGTGTTTCGTAACCGCCAGGGGTACAGTCTGGCTCAGTTTGACCCTCGCGAATGGGTTGTTTAACATTGGGCGCGTAACAATCTCTGACCGATGGGCCAGCTGTAATTGCAAACGTTCTATAGTTTATAATTGTATCTGTACCTTGCAAGTCGATATCTACATTAAAAGAACTAGGAAGATACTTTGTAGACGTGCAGGTATTAGGATCTTGAATATCCCAATCATAACTCAATGTAGCCTGAGTTTGCGTGCAGGTGTATTGTGAGTAATCGCGCGATATTAATTTGTCGATACAGCTATTGCCATCAACATTGTCATCGTCTTCGTCAGAAGCCAAGACAAAAACATTTCTGACGGTGTTGTCTTGATAATTTTTTAATTCAGCGGCACTCATGCCAGCTAATTTATTTTTTTGTTGTTTAAGCACGCGAGCCATGGCGCACAGTCCGGATTCGGGTTCCACTAAATTGGTTGTGAATTTAGGATCTCCGCCGATTTTCCCGCTGGCATCATAAAGATTTTTATCAGAAACAATATTTATTTTACGTTTAACATCGGTTACAAAAGTATTGTAGTTATTCACGCCGCTAACCAATGAAGAGCTTGTTTTGACAAGGCTACCGCCAATAACATCACTGACTGGCATCGGATCAATTCTTCTTTCCTGAACGCGAATAACAGATGGCAATGCGATCCCATTGTAATTTGAGGTCACATCATAATTTCTAGTCATCTGATAACCCAAGACATCACCTGATACGTGGTAATTTGGATGTCCACTTTTATTTATTCTATCAATGAGAATAGACTCATCGATGATCCCATTATTTGTTTGTTTGGTCGGCGCGAATTTCCAACATTCGCTCAAGCCCCAAGAACAGGATGGCTGACTAAATAAAGTATCTAAATTTACGTCATAAATATTTTGTGATACATTTTGAGTGGTGGTGTAAACCTCGCCAGTCACATTGAAAATGTTCAGATTGTTTTGCCCAGCAGAGCTGTTGAACATGGTGCCGACAGCATCTGCAATGCTAGTATTGTTCAGCTGCATTGACAGAGAATTGTCGACGACAAATTTAAAATCAATTTGCGGTAAAATCACATCAGACGCAATTGTGCCCGAAAATGCCTGCAGTTTGCTGACCGGCGGAGGCAACATTGTTGTCGTGGTTGTCGTCGTGGTCGTAGTGGTTGTAGCAATGGGAGGCAATGGTACGTTGATAGTTGTAGTTGTCGTCGTGGTTGTTGTCACAGTAACCGTAGGGATGACCGGTGTTGGATCAGGTACAATTTCTGGAACATCAGGGGTTTGAGGTGAAACTTGTGGAATTTCCACTTGTGCTATTGGCGCTTCCGATGCTGCATCTCTATTAAATTTTACAGGTGCGCAGTTTTGATAATAACTGATGATGAATAGGGCAAATGAAAAGCCAAATATTCCACGCAAAAATAAGTGATGTTTGAAAAGTTTCATATGCCCCTATAAGATCTAAGAACAGATCGGTATCCCCAGTGAATAGGATAACGGATCGGGCTCTTTAATTCATAAAATAGTGTATAAATTTTTAAAAAGTATTCAGATTGTCTAATAATGTCTTATTTTGAGAATTTGCGGATAACTTTTTAGTTTTTAGGGCGATTGATTGAAACAATTCTCTCTCGACGCTCGATCAAATAAGGACACGCACCCTAGAGTTTCAAATTTTTTTTGACAAAATATTTTTTGCCGATTTTTTTGACCAAGCTAATTTTTTGCAAGTGATTTAAGGTTTTTAGTATTTCTTGTTCTTCTTGGACTAATAATTTTGATAAATCAGTGATGGTGCCGTCACTGGCTTTTCTTAACAATATGTTATAGACAACGGCGAGCAGAAAATCACAAAGTGTTTCATATACAAACATATGAAACACTAGGTCCAATGGACCCAGTCTGCTCAGGGGGAGGGGATAGCTTTTGTTTGTCTTAGGCCTCGTTCTTATGAGTCGGACTAAAATGCAGTCAAGCTCATTTTAATACATACTAAAATGCACTTGACTGCATTTTAGTCCGTAAGTACAATCAAGATATGTCAAAAAGGTATTTACATAAACAAATCGTTGATGATCTTTCAGAAAAAATGGTGTTCCTGGGTGGTCCCAGGCAGGTTGGCAAAACCACTCTTTCGAAAAACATAATGGGATCAAAGGATCTTTACCTGAATTGGGATGATCTTGTTGACCGCCAAAAAATTCTGAAAAACCAAATTCCTCTTGATCACAAACTGATCGTCTTGGATGAGATTCATAAATATAAAAACTGGCGGAGTCTCACCAAAGGCCTTTTCGACAAACATAAAGACCATTTGCAGATTTTGGTCACGGGCTCAGCAAGATTGGACTATTTTCGCAAGGGTGGAGATTCCCTGGTTGGCCGCTACCATTATTTGAGATTGCATCCCTTGAGTCTCTGCGAAATAAACAAGAATCCTACAGCGAAAGATTTAGAGAGCCTCTTAACCTACGGCGGATTTCCCGAGCCGTTCTTTAAGCAGTCCAAACAATTTTACGGACGATGGCAGATGCAGCGTGTTTCTCGAGTCATCAATCAAGATCTGCAAGATTTAGAAAAAGTGAACGAAATTTCCTTGGTAGAATTGTTGGCAGAGACCTTAAATTCCCGAGTTGGTTCATTGCTGTCTATCAAAAGTTTGCAAGAAGATCTCGGCGTCTCTCCACATACAGTGGATCGATGGATTACGATTTTGGAGAATTTGTATTATTGTTATCGCATTTCTCCTTTTGGGCCAGCCAAGATCAAGTCCGTAAAAAAAGCTCAGAAACTTTATATGTGGGATTGGGCTCAGATTGAAAACAGAGCATTTCGTTTTGAAAATATGGTGGCAAGTCATCTGTTGAAATTTTGCCATCAACAAGAAGATGTCTTGGGTGTCAAAACAGAGCTCCGTTTTTTTCGAAACACTGTCACTGAAAAAGAAATTGATTTCATTGTTCTGCAAAAAAATAAACCGCTTTTTGCTGTCGAATGCAAATCTGGCGACAAAGCTTTGGCAAAAAACCTAATCATGGACGGGCATCGCCTAGGGATTCCTAAGCTATACCAAGTTCACATGAAGGCAGCGGAGTTTGGTCATTCTTCGACCGGACATGTGCTACCGTTCCATCGATTTTGCGAGCTGGAAAAAGTTCCTTAAGAGCCAGATCATGCGTGAAAGCGCCGCTGCTTGAAAAATCACTAGGCTCTTTCGAGCCGTGCGTATTTCAATACAAACTTTTTAATTGTTTGATCAGCAAACAGCACGCTGACTTTTTGTTGATCGCCGGAGCCTTCGGTTTGAAAGACAGAGCCTACGCCAAAAGTTGGATGTCGTACGCGCATGCCTTTGGCGTAACCACCGCTTTCGACAGAGCTAACATCACCGTCGTAATCGGGAAAACTTTGTGAATCCATGTCAAAATCAGAATTATTTTTACGCGAATAATTCATGCCTTGTCGTGATGAATTGCTGTTGTAACCGAAAGAACTTTCTTCGCTGCTGTTGATACCAAAACGAGAAACAAATTTTGGGGTTTCAAAAGATGTAGAAAACGAAATTAGATTTTCAGGGATTTCATTGATGAAACGTGATGGCGGATTGAATTGTTCTTGGCCCCAGACCTTGCGTGAACGTGCGTATGTTAAAAATAATTTCTGTCTTGCGCGAGTCATCCCGACGTAAGCCAATCGACGTTCTTCTTCTAATGTGCCTTCTTCGTCTTCATCACGTGCGCGTCCGCTTGGAAATAAATTTTCTTCCATGCCGACAACAAATACGTAAGGGTACTCAAGTCCCTTGGAGACATGTAAAGTCATCAGTGTGACACTGTTCATGCTCTCATCCAGAGAATCTATATCTGAAACCAAAGCCATTTCTTCTAAAAAGCTTTGTAGGCTTGGTTCTGTGCGTTCTTTCATGAACTGGGTCAGAGCATTGGATAATTCTTCCAAGTTTTCGACTCGGGATTTGGCTTCGACGGATTCTTCGCTTTTTAGCGCTTGCACGTAACCTGATTTTTCTAAAACCAAATGATAAAAATCTAATAAATTATGGTCGTGCGCAAGACCTTGCAAATCCAACATCAAACTGACGAACTGACGAAGCTTGGACGTAGTGCCGGCATTGAACAGTCGTTCGTCAATTGCTTTATGTGCAGAAGCAAAAAGGCTCAATTTATTTTGTAACGAGTATTCTTCTAATTTCTCAACTGTGGTTTTGCCAATTCCCCGGGTTGGTACGTTGATAATACGTTTGAACGCAACGTCGTCGGCTGGGTTGAGCGTCAGTTTAAGATAGCCTAAAAGATCTTTGATCTCCATGCGTTCATAGAATCGTACGCCGCCAACCAATTTGTAGGGAATGGATTGCGTGCGCAGCTGTTCTTCGAGCACTCGTGATTGCGCATTGGTGCGATAGAATATGGCGTAATCATTGTAATTGCCTTCGCCCTCTGAGATCAGTGAAATAATTCTTTTCACCACCCAGCGTGCTTCATCATATTCAGAGCGTTCTTCGCGCACAGTAATTAAATCACCGTCAACGTTGCTGGTGAACAGGGTTTTGTCTTTGCGTTCGCTATTGTTTTTAATCACCGTGGTTGCGGCGGCAACAATGTTTCCGCTGGAACGATAATTTTCTTCTAGCTTGATGACTTTGGCTTCAGGAAAATCTTTTTCAAAATCTAAAATATTTGAAATATCAGCGCCACGCCATGAATAGATCGACTGGTCCTCGTCGCCGACAACGCAGAGATTGCGGTGTTTACGTGCCAGTTGTTGCACCAAAAGATATTGGATGTGATTGGTGTCTTGGTACTCGTCGACCATGATGTAAGGAAATTTTTCTTGATACTGTTCTAACAAATCAGGGTACATACGAAACAATTCGTAGACCTTGAAAAGCAAATCACCAAAATCTAAGCTGTTGGCTTTTTTCATTTCGATTTCATACATTTCGTAAACCTGAATTGATTTTTCATCCAGAAAAAGAGATTTAGATTTTTTCACGTCTTCTGGGCTTAACGCTAACATCTTGGCATTGTTGATACGATTGCGGAAAGCTTTGGCTGGATGAACTTTGTCGTTAATGCCAAGTGCATTCATCACTTTTTTAATTTGTGATAATTGGTCAGAGTCATCGTAGATACCGAAAAATGGTTTGTAATCTAAAAGTGATATGTGCTCGCGCAAAACTCGATTGCAGAAACTGTGAAAGGTTGAAACCCACAATGGATCACGCAAGCTCATGCCCATTTCATTGAGCAGTTTAAAAATACGTGCTTCCATCTCGCGCGCTGCTTTGTTGGTAAAGGTCACAGCTAAAATTCCATCAGCTGAAGCTTTGCCCTGAGAAATGATATTGGCCATACGGTGAGTGAGGACTCGGGTTTTGCCAGAGCCCGCCCCGGCTAGCAACAACAGTGGACCGTCGACCGTCATCACCGCTTGTTTTTGTGGTTCATTGAGGTCTTTGAGTAAATCTGGATTTTGATTTCTGATGTTGGTCATCGGCTATCTCCAAGCTAGGCAAAGGCGGCAGTGTATGCGTGTATTTGTTGCCTGTCAAAACACTGAACATTGTGGACATTGCAGAAGGTAGGTAGACTGCCTCTTTAGCTTGCAAGGGGAGTTATGCTTCGTGTTGTAAATCTCATTCGAAATAGAGCGTTTTTAGCACTGTTTAATGCATCAGTGTTAACGTTGGTGCTTACTGTTGCATCGGGCTGCTCTTTCAAGCGTCATGAAACTGTTGATGATCAACAAAAGCTCAAGGTGCAAATTCCATTTACTTTTGATGGCGTCATTCGTTTGCAAGTTGTTGAGCTTTTTTCTGTTTTAAACTTACAGAAAATGAAGGGCTCTGCGGCACAATTTTTTATTGATCCAGAGGTCTCTTCTTACAATCCTAAAGAAGCTCTTTTTTTAACTGGGTCTTCACCGCAAATTCAATACGTGCGCAATGCTGACGGAGTTATTGTGCCGACGGATGATCTCAGTCTGCAATTATTAACGGTGTATGCGCATTTTGAAAAACTTAAAATTTTAGATGAGCAATTGGGAATTGGAAATTTACTTGCATGGCCGGCTAAGGTTGCGATGAATGTAAATTTCAAAACTGGTGGTGCCAAGGTTGAAAATAATGCTTTGTACTCGGCACAATTTGATGCCCTGTTGGTTGTTCCCTATACCGAAAAAGCGCTGCCGTTGCTGATCAACGCTGGTGTTATGGCACATGAACATTTTCATGCAATATTTCAGAAATTGGTGATTGCACCTTTAAAAGAAAAATATCCTTCTTTACGTAAATCATTACAACAAGCCAACGTGCATGATGAAGATCAGCGATTGAAAGACATGGGTTTGTGGGAGGATCATATTTTAGATCAAAGAAAAATAGACAACACACCAGTTTCTGATGATGAAACATTTTTTCGACTGTTGTACTCGGCAACACTGATGCGTGGAATTAATGAAGGTTTTGCTGATGTCTGGGGTTGGGTCTACAGTGGTGACACAGGATTTGTTGGCCGTTCCATTGTGCAAGAAAAAATGGGTCGCAGTTTAGATACTCCACTTGAAAGATTGACCTCGGCAGATGAGGTTTACACACAAATTAAACTTTATGGACAATCAGATCCCTATTTGATCGGCAATCAGTTGGCACGTGCGATTAAAAAATTCGCTGTGATGTATGGACAGCAAAGAAATCTAGATTTAACACAAGTTCGGCCGATGATTGCGCGTTGGTTGTTGGCAACAATGGCGCCATTAAATAAAACTTATGTGGAAAAATTTGAGGCTAAAACAAAATTATCTCCGGCGGATGTGTTAGAGATTTTTTCACAGAATGTGAATGATCTTTCTTCGAGCGAGTGTTTTTATTTCGTCAAATTAGCGCAGCAGTCAGATCGCAGCCAGGCCTTTGCTCAAAGATGTAAAAGCATTCGGGATGGTGGCAGATGAAAAAACACATTATTGTTGTGAATCTATCGCTGTTATTTTTGTTAGGTCAGATTTCATTATTTGCTTTGGCAAATGAGACTGTTTCAGTTGCAGATAAACCTTTGATTGAGTCCTCTGTTGTGAACAATCTTAAGCCAGTGCATTTGCTTGCCACTTATGGTTCAGAAACTCGCGCAGAGAAAAATAGCAATAACCAGTGGCAACAACCAAGTTATAGCAATTATTCATTGGCCATCAGTGGATTTGGTGAGAGTTCAAAAAATTGGTTGTTCTCGGTTGAAAAAAGCGAATTCGAAGAACATTCAGGAACAAGTGTTTTATCTGTGCAGCGAACTTTTGAAGATTATCTTTTCTTTGTCGATTATCGCTCTTCATATACTCTCAGTGGTTCCAAGCGGGCCAGCTGGTGGCAACAGCTTTATCCATTTATGGGTTTTGGTGCTGGTGCTTATCGACAAACAGTTGAAACCAATTTGTTAGGTCAGAGAAAAATGGACGAAACAGATTTTCGTTTTCTTTCTGCGGTTCATTTGGGCTTAACTTGGCAATTGCCATTATTGTGGTTGTCGGCCGAGGGTCGAGTGCTGTTTGGGGACGAAATGCAACAGCAGCCCACTCTTGGCGCTCTGTTTCGTGTGGGTTTTTGGCTATAGTCTAGCTGTTGTTTTTATTCTTGAAGCACATTTCTTTCTTGCTCCTTGCATCAGTCTTTCTCTTTTGCAGCTGTTGTTATGTATTATCAAACCAACTTTGAACTGATGAAAAAAGTTAACAAGCTTTGATAAACAATGGCTTGCTGACGGTCTGAAATCGATGACTGATAATTGTGTCAGGTTATATTGAATTCAGTCTGAATGAATTTTGAATCAGTTTTTTTGCAAGGAGTATTGGATGAAAAAGTTTTCGAATTTACTGAATTTAGTATCGGCCTCTATAATGGTTTCTGCATTTATGATTTTGGCAGCATGTTCACACAATCCAAGCAAAGCTGAAAAAATTGAAACTGAAATTGATAAAAAAGAATCGGTTTCAGGTGACACAGCCGTGGGTGTTAAAGATGGCAACATGATTGTGCAAAAAAAGGTAATGATGTCTGAAGAAGTTCGTCGTTTGCAAAACGATGTGTATTCGTTAGAGGATCGTGTTTATGGCAATCGCACCTATGGCAGTCAGGGATTGTATGGAGTATTAAGAGATTGTCGGATGCAAGTTGCTGACAAAGCAAACGGTGGAGATGGAAAATTGGTTTGGACAGAGCCTATAGATCGAGTCACAGACAAAGAAGATGAATTCAAACTGGGCATTGATGAGAAAGAAAAAATTGTCGGAATCAGCGAAGAATTCTTGAAAGATCGAATTATCCGTTTTCGCAACTATAGAAATGTTTTAGAAAAACGTCAGGATGAATACGAAGAAAAATTAGCCGTTTGTCATACGGAACTAAAATCAAAAAAATTCGATCGTAAAAAATCAGATTCTAAATCTGAAGTTGAAAACGATTAAATACCACTGAATGTGAAATTTCAGTGACATAACGACACTGAAATTCCCCCTCTTGTTTGGTCCATGGTTTGCAAAATCAATATTTTACCGACTCATTTGTAGGTGAGCGGTAAATTTTGGGACCACATACTTGATGAATGATAGAGGGGGAATACATCATGTTATCTTTAAAAAACACCATTTCGTTATTAGCCTTAGCAACTGTGATTGCTTTAGCAGCATTAAAATCACATGCGCAAGATGCTCCTCCGTTTGCTCGAATCAGCAATGTTAGCCTTAGCGGCCGCGGTTGCAGTTCCGCAACGGCAGCGGTTACGCTCTCACCTGATGAAAAAGATTTGTCGATTCTTTTTGATAATTTTATTTTAGATGCCAAGGCTTCGAATGTGAACAGCAGCACCTTGCGTTCCGAAACTGCGTGCAATGTAAATATTGATTTGCAAATTCCGAGTGGTTGGCAGATGGCATTTGTCTCTGTAGATTATCGTGGATTTGCGGCGTTGCCAGCTGGCACCATGGGTTATCAGCGGTTTTTATATCAAGCACCAGGTATGCAGGTTGTTTCGATGCGTGAAGCTAATTTCAACGGACCGTTCAATAACAATTATACTTTCTCTGCTCCGCAAAAGCCTGCTCGATATGCGTGGACTCCTTGTGGTCTAAGCTCATTTCGTATGTCTCTGACTGCAATCTTAGGTGTGTATTATTTAAAACGTGGGGTTTATCCAGATGCGATGATGGGATTGGATTCGCAAGACTGGAGCATGAAACAAAATTTTCATGTCGCTTGGGCTCGTTGTTCGCGTTAATAGATTTTTTGACAGCTGATAACTTTTTGTCCTAGTTGTCCAAGTTGTTCTTGTTGTCGGACGTTTTCTTCTCGGACTTTTTGGCCAATATAAGAAAAGATCGATTTATTCACCCAGTGGTTGTGCATACGCTCTGGGTGAAATTGCAAAAGCAAACCTTTGCCATTTTTAAACTCCAAGGCTTCAACCACGCCATCATCTGAAATGGCTGCCAGCTCAAGCTCGGTTCTTTTTGCTGTATAACCACGATTAGATAAAAAGCGAACAGCTTGGTGATGGAGAGAGTTGACCACGACTCGTGCGGCACTGCCAATCTTGGTTTGTCCTATCTTAGAGCTGCCAATTCTATTCAAAGCAGATTTTAAAATGGAATGAGTCGTTGAAAATATTTTGATCGCGTGTTCGTGATTGGAATGACTGACATCATCGCCATGCATGCTGGGCACATCTTGTGTCAGTTGATAACCTAAAGCGACTGAAGCAATTTGGTGACCACGGCATATGCCAAGAATAAAACCTTTTTGTGCCTCGACATATTTTTTAATAAATGAAATTTCATAAACATCACGCGAATGAACCACATTGTGAGAGTAAAGATTTTCAGCGCCATAGAGCGCAGGATGTACATCTTCGCCACCCATGGCAATTAGCATTGGGATCTCGTTAGCGACTTTGTCTTTAAAATCTCGAAACTCTTCGTAAGTTAAAACTAGATCCCAGCGCATTGGAAGAATTAAAGTATCAAGACGAGCATGCGATAGCGATGCTTTAAAATTGAAAACGCGTTGACTGGTGTGATCAAAATCAGAATCGTTGTTTGAGATGAGCAGTGCGGACCTGTTAACTTGTCGATCATTTACAAGAGTGAAGTCATTTTCGGAAATTTCGCCAACGGCAGGTGGTCTACCGTGAAACAGCTCTGCTAAATCTGGATGTTTAAATAGATGTTTTAAATATTTTTTTGTTAAGGTTACAGCCGATTTATGGTCTGGTACATAGATAAGAATTGGCGCGCCAGCGGATTGTGTTTTCCATTGATAAAAACGGCCCTGCGCAAAGCTATTTGAGCTTGTCAAAGCAAAGACTGTCAGAATTATCAACGGTATAAGTCTTGTCATTAAAATTATATAGAGCAAGGGGCGTGCTAGATATCTTGTTGAGAAAATGAGAATTTTGGCTCTTTCTGAATCATTATTTGAAAAAAATATTTGAAATTATTTGAATAAGTGTCGTTGATTTTGACTGTGACAGCAAACTGCGGCGAGTGTCTAATAGTTTGACAGAGTTGTAGGCTCTTCACGTCTAACAATAGATTATGCATCAAAATCAAATGTAAGATTTCAGCCGTGATCCAGTCTGGTATAAGTACGAAATGATCAAATTGCAAAAAAATCTTTCAAAGCATTCCTGGTTGTTTAGCTTAACTGTATTTTTACTGCCAGCGTGGGCCAGTGCCTTCAATCTTTCAGAGCATCGTGCATTAACCAATCAGGCTTTTTTTGAATTGAATAGGTGTTTGCCAGAGCTAAAACTGCAAGATTCATTTCGTCGGCAAATCGTTTTTAAAAATCTAGAAGAAGATTTAAATGTCTTTCGAAAAGATTTAATGTATTCGCATTTTTTTAATCCGTTTCATGCTCTGCAAATGTTTCGCTTTGATTCATCGGTGCGTGTTGGTCGTCTGGAAGTTAAATTTTTAGACAATCCTTCGGCTCTGGGTTTGGGGTCTGCGATTCACCATATTCAAGACATGGCCTCGCCGCCGCATGTGGTGCCGGTGATGCATGGTTTGACGGATGGTTTTGAAACATTTGTGCCTTTGCATTCAGCGATGGTTTCTGGATTGAACTGCGAACAAATAAAAAATATGATTAAAAGTCCATTGTTGGATTTATCGCAAATTCTGCGCACCACCTCGTTGCGTACCTTGGCGCAATTGTCTGATGTGAAAATTCCTGCCATTATGATCAATCAAAAAAACCATCAACGTGTTTGGGTTGGGGCCGATTCTTTTTGGCAACAAACAAATGAAGATCGATTTGGAAAATACGGAAGCCTTGGAAACAGTTTTGGTAGATCTTTAATTGATATCCATGGGATCATCTATCTTGTGCCAAAAGCAGAATATGAAAAGATCAAAAAATCTCAATGGCAGCTAGCTGTGCAATCCACATTGCAAGCCATGCTCTGGTCTCAGGTTAATTTCAACCGAGACCAGGTGGTGAATGAGATTATTCGTTGAAGCAAGAGTATTTCTTTGCGATTTTCATTAGCTTTTCTCGTTGCTCTGTAATTTTACTTTCATAGCTAGCATGCTGAATAAAATATGAATCTGATCCAGTACGAAATTGACGTATCGATGCTGCAAGCAAAACGTTATCAATGTTTTGCGGGTCATTTGTTTGCAGTTTAACTCTTGGATTAAAGCCATGAACACTTGTGTTTGCAGAGTCAATCACTTTACCATCGATAGTGAGACTGATATTTATCCAGTAGTTGCTTGATAAAACTTTTTCCACAAATACTAGTCTTTTCTTATTGATTTCATATTTGTTCGCGATTGTAACTTGGCATCGTTTTGTACCATTCAACAAGCGGTCGTAATAAGATTCATTTAATGCATCTTCTATGGCGCGAGCATCTTGGTATGTTCCTGAAAGGCGATATGAATCCTCTGCTTCGTTTTCTTCTGGTCCTTGAGTTCTGACCATCTCATGAATAAAAGTGATCATGTCTTCAGGTGTGCGCGATAAAGCCAGAGTCTTCCAGTATTGTGTCCATTTGTTTAGGTCATCAATATTACCAGGTTGGCCGCATTGGATATGAATGGTTTTATAATCTTTTTTGTAAACTAAAGCATTTTTTCCAAGTCTGATCATGTCTTGATAGACGGGGCCAGAGGCGCAGGAAAATCGAATGTCTTTAAATTTGATTTGTAAAAGAGTGTTCTTAAGGTCAAAGGCTAAAACTTTTTTTGCTTGGTCTGAGAAATTCAAAGTTTCAGTGGCTACCTGAATTGATTTTTCACGGAAGATAGATTCAATTTCATGTCCACCGCCGGTAGAGGCTCCGCCGTCATCGGCAAGACAATTTATGCTAAACAATGTTAAAAAGCTCGACAGTATAAGTTTGTATAAATGCGTTTTATTCTTCATGGGGTGCTCCAGTTTCGTTATAGGGTTAGGTTGCAATTGCCAAACCAATATAACGCTACGCATCCAGACTGTATAGATTTTAAAAGTTAAAATATTCTATAATTAATGATCTGTGGGTCACTATTTATGATGTAACTATTTGAAAAGGCTATTGTGTCTATATTTAACTTTGAGCAGTCCAATGAGTACTTAAGATTCTACATCGATCAATTGCCTAAAAAAGGGTGGGGTGAGATTCGGAAAATATCCCAACATTTGGGAATCAGCACCACCTTGGTGAGCCATGTACTGTCAGGTAAAAAACAATTTACCAGTGAGCAGAGTCAGGCTTTGGTGGATTATTTAGGCTTGATTGATCTTGAGGCCGAATATTTTATGTATCTGGTTCAGCATGAGCGTTCAGGTTCAGAAAAACTCAGAAAATTTTGGCGAGCAAAACTTGTTGAGATCAAAGAAAAATCATTAAATCTGTCGCAGAGAATTCCTCGGCAACGTCAACTGACTGAAAACGAAAAGGCAATTTATTATTCCAGTTCGATGTATGTATTACTGCGTTTGTACACTTCGTTAGATGGGCCAGGAAAAACATTGTCAGAAATTTCACAGCGCTTTGATCTCAGTTCGAAAAAATGTTCCGAGATATTACGTTTTTTAATCGATTGTGGTTTATGTATCGAGAAAAATGGTTATTACAAAATGGGCGAGCAAAATACACATTTAGAAAGATCATCACCGCATCTGATTCGGTTCCAAACGGATTGGCGAATGCGTGCGATACAAAAAGGTGAAAAACTAAGCGAACAAGAAATGATGTTTACTGGGCCCGTCAGTTTGTCGAAAAAAGATTTTAAAATTCTACGAGAAAAAATTGTTTTATTTATTAAAGATTATCTAGAGATAGTTCGTGATTCGCCAGCTGAAGAAGTTGCTTGTTTGAATATTGATTTCTTTTGGGCATGATTTTCTGGTCACTTTTTCTCAAGATGGTACAAACGCATCTAAGGTCTGGCTACGTCATTGCATTAAGAAACAGCGGTTCCTAATGAAATCCTGAGCCACGTGGGGCGCGGCTCTTCAGTGTA
>CAZMVK010000066.1:0-17979 GCA_964569545.1 uncultured Bdellovibrio sp. | reverse complement strand
AGCCTTCTAAGATATGCGCTCGTGCTTGTGCTTTTTTAAGTTCAAAAATACAACGTTTCGTAACAACATCACGTCTGTGATCAACAAACGCCTGCAACATGCCCTTAATATCAAAAGTTACTGGCTGATTTTTAGCATCAAGATCTAGCATGATAATACCATAGCTGATCTGCAACTGAGTCATCTTGTAAAGACGATTCAAAACGACGCTAGAGTTTTCTCCGCGCTTAAGTACAACGACAATTCGCATACCTTCACGTGAAGACTCATCACGAATATCTGAAATTCCTTCCAAGGCTTTGTCACGAACAAGATCGGCAATACTTTCGATAAGTTTTGCTTTGTTCACTTGATATGGAATTTCTGTAATAATTATTTCTTCTCTATCTTTGACTTGTACAATTTCTGAAACTGCTTTCAGAGTAATAATTCCGCGACCTTTTTTGTAGGCTTGTAAAATACCTTCGCGACCAGCAATCGTTCCTGCAGAAGGAAAATCCGGCCCTGGAATACGTTCAATGATTTCATCAATACCACAGTCAGGATTGTGAATCAGATGGACACAACCATCAATGACCTCTCCTAAGTTGTGCGGAGGAATATTCGTTGCCATACCAACAGCGATACCAGTAGAGCCATTCACCAAAAGATTTGGAAATTTAGCTGGTAAAACCAATGGAATTTCTAATGAGTCATCATAGTTCGGACCAAATGGAATTGTTTCTTTGTCAATGTCCTCTAGCAGCTCTTCTGAAAGCTTGGTCATTCTTACTTCGGTATAACGTTGAGCTGCGGCACTATCACCATCGATAGAACCAAAATTTCCCTGACCATCTTCAAGAGGGTAGCGCAAAGAAAAATCCTGCGCCATACGAACCATTGTTTCATAAACCGAAGAATCACCATGCGGGTGGTATTTACCAATAACATCACCAACAACGCGGGCAGATTTTTTATAAGGTTTATCGCTTGTGTTGCTCATCTCATGTTGAGCAAAAAGAATTCGTCTATGCACTGGCTTCAAACCATCACGAACATCTGGCAATGCGCGGCCAACAATAACACTCATCGAGTATTGCAAATATGCATCTCGCATTTCTTTATTGATATCGACTACAGTAACACCTTTTGGTGGTTGATTTTGTTCCATTACAATTCCTATCTATTAAACATCAAGAGCTTTAACCATCAACGCATTATCATGAATGAATTTACGTCTAGGCTCGACTTGTTCGCCCATTAGCACCGAAAAGGTTTCATCTGCGGCAACAACATCATCAATGTTAACTTGCAACAATGTTCGGTTTTCTGGATTTAGAGTTGTTTCCCACAACTGAACTGGATTCATCTCTCCCAATCCTTTATACCGTTGAATGTAATAACCCTTTTTTGTATTTTCCATAACGTATTCATGAAACAATTTATAATTTTCAAAAGATTGTTCCGTTTTATCGATATGAACGCTGATTGGTAATTTTGATACAGCTTGCATCTCTGTCCACAACTGTTTCAACTCTGTCCATTCTGGCGTACGAAATGTATCTGCATTTATTTTTGTAACCATACGCTCTGCATATCTGGTGGTATGAATTTGTGCTTCATAACCAGATTCATTTTTTTCAATTTTTGATGAAACCTCTGTCACACCAAACGAAGGATTGGCTTTAATCCAATCATTAATCAAAGATAAAATATCTTTTACATCATTTTCATTCTTAAAAGCGTTTTCTTGGAAAGAAAATTTACTGATAAAATAATATAAAATATCTTGGTCATATTTCGAAGATGAGGCTTTCAATAATTTGTAAAATCTTTGAGTCGATAAAATCATTTTTTTTGTATCTTCTTCTTTCATGTCTTTCAATGCAGAAGTGATTTTAACTCCAGCTAATCCTAAGCCTAACAAGAACTCTGTCAGAGCATTATCATCTTTCAAATAAACTTCTTGATTGCCTTTTTTTGCTCTGAATAATGGTGGCTGTGCAATATAAATATATCCACGCTCTAAAACCTGCGGCATCTGTCTGTAGAAGAATGTTAACAATAATGTTCTAATGTGTGATCCATCGACGTCGGCATCTGTCATGATGATAATTATGTGATAACTGATTTAATCAACATTGATATGATCTTTACCAATACCTGTAACAAAAGCAGAGATCATCATTTTTATCTCATCATTGGAAAGCATTTTATCAAAACGTGCTTTTTCTACGTTTAAAATTTTTCCCTTTAATGGCAACACTGCTTGTGTACGACGATCACGAGCCTGTTTTGCAGAACCGCCGGCAGAATCTCCCTCGACCAAATACAACTCACACAATGCCGGGTCTCGTTCTTGACAGTCCGCCATTTTGCCTGGCAATGAACCGCCATCTAAGGCAGTTTTACGGCGAGTAAGATCTCGTGCTTTTCTAGCGGCATCTCGAGCGCGCGCAGCCTCTACACATTTTCCAATAATATTTTTTGCTATTGTTGGATTGCGATCCATCCAATCAGCAAGCTTATCATTCACAAGAGACTCGACAATACCTTTTACTTCAGCATTACCAAGTTTTGTTTTTGTTTGACCTTCAAACTGTGGCTCACGAACTTTAACGGATACAACAGCTGCCAAACCCTCGCGGATATCTTCACCTTCTAATGAAACTTTTAAATCTTTCAAAAGATTTTTTTCTTGTGCATAAGAATTTGTTGTTCGAGTCAATGCCCCACGAAAACCGACAAGGTGAGTACCGCCCTCATGAGTGTTGATATTATTACAATATGAAAAAATAGATTCAGTGTAGGAATCATTCCATTGTAATGCGACTTCAACTTCGACAGTTTCTTTTTCTCCGCGAAAATAAATAACATCCGCGTGCAAAGCTTTTTTGCTTTGATTTATATATTTAACAAATTCAGCAATACCATTACCGAATTGAAATTCATTTTTTTTATTATTACGTTCATCTACGATTGAGATATACAACCCAGCATTTAAAAATGCTAATTCACGTAAACGATTTGAAAGATAATTAAAATCAAAAGTTATAGTTTCATCTTTGAAAATATCTCGGTCTGGTTTGAAGTTTACGGTGGTTCCTGTTTTTGTAGAATCACCAAGTCGTTGAATGTCTCCTTGCGGAACACCACGATGAAAAACTTGTTCATACAAACCACCCTGACGCTGGACTGTAACTTGGCAACGAGTTGATAAAGCATTCACAACTGAAGCACCAACTCCGTGTAAACCACCAGATACTTTATATCCACCACCGTCAAATTTTCCACCAGCGTGCAAAACCGTCATAACAACTTCTAAAGTTGATTTTCCTGTTTTGTGTTTATCAACTGGAATACCACGTCCATCATCCTCAACTGTGATTGATTCATCTGTGTTGATAGTTACAATAATACGTTTACAGTGACCAGCAAGAGCTTCATCCACTGAGTTATCAACAACTTCATAAACCAAGTGATGAAATCCACGAAAGCCAGTGTCACCAATATACATGCCTGGTCTTTTTCTAACAGCTTCTAATCCTTCCAAAACTTGAATAGAGTCTGCACCGTAATTTTGACTGACTTGATTTGATTCACTCATCTATGTTGCCCCTTACTTAAATCTCGATTTGCCCATCACGTATGTTGAGCACAGTACAATTCTCAGACTTCATACTTAACGGTAAGCTTAAGTCTGTTGTTGTTACAAAAATTTGAGCGTTTATTTCACTCAAAAATTGAATCAACGAAGCTCGCTTTTCTGCATCCAATTCAGACAGCACATCGTCTAAAAGCAAAAAAGGATAAGCTCCGTGAAGATTCCTATGATACACAATTTGCGCCATTTTGAAAGATAATATCAGCGCTCTTTGCTGCCCCTGCGAACAATAAAATCTCGAGTTATTTTGATTATATAGAAATACGATTTCATGCTTTTGTGGCCCGACAAGAGAAACTCCGCTTGCTAACTCCGCATCATGCAGCTGTTTCATTCGAGAAATTAACTTTTCTGTGATCTGATTTTGTTCCCAATTTGTCGCTGTTTCGCTCGAGATCACATACTCCACTGAGATATCCACATTTTTATCCTGAGATATATATTGCATGGCGCTATTTATGAATGGCTTTAATGCCTGCAAAGCTTGCACTCTTTGAGAGCAAAGTTCAGCTGCCTGTTTTAAAAAAATGGGATTTATGCTTTCTAAAAGATTTTCTGTTTCTACTTTTGAGGTCTCTGCATTTAAAAAATTCTTTAAAATTTTATTTCTTGTTTTTAAAGTTTTACGAAATTGAGAAATCAAATCAACATTCAATGGCTTTATACTCATCAATAAATCATCAACAAGCTGTCTGCGTTCATCATCACCCTCTTTGATTGAGGTCAAACTCTCAGGTGAAAAAATAACGCAAGGAAAGCGTTTAACAACTTCTACAGCTGATGTTTTTTTATTATTTATTAAATGCGTTTTTTTTGATTTTAATATTTGAAGGCCTAATTCAAAATCTAATTGATTCAATTCTGCTTTAGCAAAAAGTAAACTTTCCGAAGAACCAGTTTTAATAAAATTAGAATTTTCCGCATATCGAAATGACGTTCCAGAGCATAAAAGATAAATGCTTTCTAGAATATTAGTTTTACCTTGGCCGTTTTGACCTAAAAAAATATTCACTCTAGGAGAGAATTGTAAACGTGCTTCAGCAATATTTCTAAAGTTTCTAATCTTCAGTTCTTTTATCATCTCAATTTTTTAAAACTTAAATTCGCATTGGCATAACGACACAAGTATAATTTAAATCATTGTGAGGACGCATCAGGCCTGGTGATAATTGGTCATTGATTTCAAAATCAATATCATCATCATGAATAGCATTTAAAATATCCGTAATGTATTTTGCATTGAAACCAATTTTAATTTCTTTACCTTCATAATTTACTTCGATCTCTTCTTTTGCGTCTCCCAATTCAGGATTGTTCGAAGCAATTTCCATTTTTCCACTGGATAAAGTTAAAGTAACAGCTTTAGATTTATGATTTGCAAAAAGTGAAACTCTTTTCAATGAAGTTAAGAAAGCCTCTCTTTTAATTTGAACTTTGAGAGCTAAATTCTGTGGAATAAACTGTTGATAATTAGGATATTTTCCTTCGATCAATCGAATCATTAGTGTGGTTGAATCTTTTCTGACGATCAATTGTGATCCTTCAACAGCTAATTCAAATTCACCACTCATAGTTTCAAGAATTTTTTTAATTTCTTGTAAACCTTTACGTGGAATAATCACACCTTGTTCTTGATTGATTACTTTTGTTGAATTTATATTTTTATTAATCAAACACAAACGGTGACCATCGGTTGCTACCATGGTGTATCCATGATCTGCTTTTTGTTCAAAGTACACGCCGTTCAAATGATATCGAGTTTCATCCGTCGAAACAGAATAAATTGTTTTATCAATCATCTCTTGCAACGCTGATGCATCTACTTTGGAAAATCTAGAACCTGTGTATGTGGGAAAGATTGGGTATTCATCCGCAGAGATACCCACAATTTTGGATAAATATTTTCCTTGTTTGATTTCAAGCCAGTTATTTTCTTTTTTAATTAATTGAATTGAACCTTCTGCTAATTCTTTTGCTACTTCAAATAAATTTTTTGCGCTCACTGCAACTTTGCCAGGCTCGATAACTTTTGTTTTTACTGCATCCGTTAAGCTGACTTCAAGATCTGTTGCATAGACTCTTAAAATTCCATCTGCAGCTTCTAATAAAACATTTACTAGAACAGGCATCGTATTTCTTTTTTCAACGATGTTCTGAGTTTTTCCAATCAATGCTATCAGATCTTTTTTTTCTATTTCTAATTTCATTTAGATTCCTCAATTTCTCTTCTTAATACTCTTATACTATATATATATATATAATTAGTAGTAGTAGTAGGGGCGTGGAAAACTTAGCAAACCTAGTAACTAGTTGTAAATTCAAAAGAAAGTACGTGGATATTGGCTCTGGATAACTCATCATGAAAAAAGCCAAAAACCGGGATATCTTTTGTCCACAAGTGTGCTCGCAGGCTTATCCACGAATCTACACACAACCCACATTCACACCCCTGTGATATTGTGGATTCTAGTTGTTAACTCTTCGATATCATTTTTAAAATCCAAATCTTTCGAAAGTAGATAATCCACGCGTTCAATCGCATTCATCACAGTTGTGTGATCTTTGCCTCCAAAAGCGCGGCCAATATCGACTAAAGATTTATCCAATGTCTTTTTAATTAAATACATCGCAGTCTGTCGTGGAACGACAATTTGTCGCGCACGAGATGTAGATTTCAAGTCAGAAATTTTAACTTTAAAATGGTCTCCGACCATTTTTTGAATATCTTCCATAGAAATCGTGCTTTGTGTTTCATGTGTAGAAAGCACACGTTTTGCTAGCTCAATATCAATAGATAAACCCTGTAACTCACTAAACATTTTAACTTTTTTTAAATTTCCTTCAAGCTCACGAATAGATCTTTTAGAAATTCTAGCGATATAATTAACAACATCTTCTGGAAATCGAAGACTCATTTTTTCGGACTTATAACGAAGAATAGCAACTCGTGTTTCAAGATCTGGCATTGATATATCAGCAATCAATCCCCATTCTAAACGAGAACGATTGCGATCTTCTAACCCTAGAATATCTTTAGGCATTCTGTCAGCAGCTATAATGACCTGTTTTTTTCTGTCTATATAACTATTGATAGTATGGAAGAATTCAACTTGAACGGCCTCTGTTTTTCCAATCATTTGAACGTCATCAACAAGTAGAATATCTGACTGATCACGAAATTTTTGTCTGAATTTGTCCATTTCATAGCGTCTGATTGCAGAAACACACTCGTTTAAAAAGCGTTCTGCACTGACATAATTGATTCGTAGATGAGGCTGAGTTGCTTTGATTTGATTACCAACCGCATGTAACAAGTGGGTTTTACCCATTCCAACAGGTCCACATATAAACAGTGGATTATAACCCTCTGCTCCTGGATTTTGCGCCACGTTATATGATGCTGCATGGGCAAACTCAGTATTTCGACCAACTACAAATGTAGAAAAGGTATAATCGGGATTTAACAGGTCTACTTTTGGGTTTGTACTGTTGTTATTTTGCTGAGTAGGCGTGGTATTGTTTGCCCATGAATTAGTCTGCTGATTAGGCTGGATATTCATTTGTTTATTTGGATATCCATATTGAGGTTGAGCTTTTTCTTGAGTAGTCAAAAAAGCTTCCTGAATATTTGATAACTCTGGGTTTATTGGTTTTACTGTACTAACAATAAGATCCAATTCAAAATCTCTTCTGAATAACTCAGAAATTTCGGAATAGATTTTTTCCAGAAGGTTTTCCACAACAAAGTACTGGTGAAGAGCACTTGGAACACCTAAAATCATTCTTGGTAGGTTGATGGTCCCGACAGTTTCAATATATGTAACAGGATCCAACCAAGTTTCGATCGACTTATTGTCTTTATTTCGTGATTTAATTAATCTTTTTATTTCTTCCCAAAACGCCGCGTTGAGTCCACAAGTCACAGCTAGGGCCGCATTTGCTTCAGGCGCAGCCTGTGTGACGGGTTGATTATTTGATGGAATAGATGGCTGAATGCTCTGCTGACCATTTGCGTGACTATTGCTTATGCTATTGTTCATACTGCTATTTATATGACCACTAGCTTGGCCGTTGATAATTTCATTGATTTTAGAACCAATTTGGCTATTCACGTGCTTTTTCCCCCTTCAAGCTCGATCCGGACGAATTGATTTGCTCGAACCCTTGATTATCAGGGTGTAGCCAGCAATTCAACCCAGTTTTCCACAATGACAAGTGTTGACCATTTCACCGCATTATGGTTTTATCCCCCTTCAAATTCTTGAAACAAAAAATGACGTTATTCGTCGTAATTAACCAAGTAGGAGTTCTGTCATGAAAAGAACGTATCAGCCAAAAAACAAAAAAAGAAAAACATCTCACGGTTTCCGTGCTCGTATGGCGACAAAAGATGGCCGTCAGGTTTTATCGCGTCGTCGCGCTAAAGGTCGTAAACGCCTAACGGTTTCTATTGGTGGAAAATAAGAGACCCAGCGTAATAAAGAGAAGCTCAGACTTTTTACTTATTAAAGAGAGTGGTCAAAAAAAGCTTTTATCTGCTTGGTTGCTGCTTTCCTATAAGAAAAATTCTTTAGATACTTGGCGTTTCGGAACAACAGCGAGTCGTAAAATTGGTCCGGCTGTTATCCGCAATAAACTAAAAAGATGGGTTCGTAGTTATTTTCGAGCCCATTTTTATGACTTAAGTTTAAACGAAGAATCGGCTTTACTCAAAAAAACAGAGTTAGATACAGAATGCGATATGGACGCTGTATCTATTAATAGTGATAAGAGTAAAATCGTTGAAGTAGCTGTTATCTTAAATTCACAAGAATTTAGGAAAAGATTTTTAAATAGTTATGACGTTAATTTCGTTTTCCGCCCAATGCCTAAAGATTTTTATAAAAATATGAGCTATCAAGAGTTTGTTAAAACTTTAGACTATGGGCTTAACTCAATTGAAGCATCAGAAAAAAAAATACCAAGAAAAATCACAAAATGAATCACAAAATGATAGTGCTCTGAATATTCAAATTCACAGGCCTCGATCATTTTTCTCATCTTTTTTTCTTATTATTATTGGTTTTTATCGCAGCCTTGGCAGTGCCTGGCTGGGCGGTGCTTGTCGATTTGAACCCAGCTGTTCACAATATGCTGCCGAAGCTTTTGAAAAATTACCGACATTTATAGCTACAAAATTAGTTCTTATAAGACTCCTGCGCTGTCGTCCATTTGGTGGAATGGGATATGATCCAGTTCCATGCTGCGCACACTTTGTAAAAACTCAAGAGGGGAATGCCTAATGAACGAAAAGAAAATTCTTGGATTTGATATCCCTACGATTTCAGCCATAGTTTTGACTGGTTTGATATTTTTTGGCTGGCAAACATATATGGCAAAAAAATATCCACAGATGAATAAAAAAACAGAAGTGGTGGCAACAGAGAATGCACCAGTGGCGCAAGAGAAATCAGAAGCAGCCAACAGCGCGGCAAACCCGCAGGGACAAGCGTCCACCCAGCATTTAGAAAAAGATCAAAACCAAAAAGAGCAGGTTTTAAGTTACGATAGCACTGAAGCCTCGATGAATATTAGTTCGTCTGGTATGGGTCTTAAAGATATTGTTTTACACAATCATAAAGACAGAAAAAAACAGCCAATGAAAATTGGTCTAAATGATAAGCCTACATATGCTCTTTCTCAAATTTCTGATCCAGCCCCGCTGTTTTTCAATATTAATAAAATAGACGAGAATATTTTTGAGGGTGTCGCTTTCGCAGGGCAAACAAAAATTACTAGACGTCTAGAGTTTGATGTTAAAACAGGAGCGATTAATAATTCTGTTTTAGTAGAAAATATTGATCCTCAGTTTAAAGGCCTTTCTTTAGATATTTCTGAGACAACTCTAGAGAATGCAACGGGTGGTAATTTTTTAATGCCAGCACTTGAGCATCAAGAGTTTATTTTGAATCAAGAAAATAAAGTTGAGCGAGTTAATAATTCTGCTGCCAATGAAGCAATCAACAAAGAGTATAAACAAGTTTCTTTATTAGCGCTTGGCTCACAATATTTTACATCTGCAGTGGTTGATAAATCACAAGTCATTCCAGGAGCAATAATTGTGGGCGGCAAAGATGCCAAAATTCTTTCAGCACAATTGCAATATAAACCCATTCTTGGCCAAAATAGTATGAGCCTATCGTGGATTCAATATTCTGGAGCAAAAGATTTTGAACACCTAGAGAAGATAGAGCCTCTATTTGCTAAAATTGTTAATTTTGGCATATTAGAAGCAATTTCAAAATTTCTTTTATTAAATTTAAAATGGTGGCATTCGTTAGTTGGCAATTGGGGCGTTGCAATTATTTTACTAACTCTTTTGGTTCGGATTATCGTTTTACCTTTTAATATTTCTACCTTTCGATCAACAAAAAAAATGCAAGTGCTTCAACCAAAAATTCAAGCGTTACGCGAAAAATTTAAAAATGATCCGCAAGGAATGAATCAGGCACAAATGCAGCTCTGGAAAGAAAACAAAGTCAATCCTTTGGGCGGCTGTTTACCAATGCTTTTACAACTCCCAATATTTTTTGCATTGAATGATGTTTTTAGACAAAGTATCGAGCTTTATCAGGCGCCTTTTTTCGGATGGATTTCCGACTTGAGCTTGAAGGATCCATTTTTTGTTTTGCCAATTTTGATGGGTGCCTCAATGTTTTTTCAACAAAAAATCACGCCAACAACAATGGATCCGGCACAAGCAAAAGTGATGAAGTATATGCCAATTCTATTTTCTTTTATGATGGTTGGACTGCCTAGCGGTTTGACTCTCTATATTTTTATTAACACGCTTTCTGGAATCGCTCTTCAGCAAGCATTTATGGGTGATCGTAATATAATTTCTGCAAAAGCAGTTAAAGCCTAATGAAGGAGAGAATCATGTCTGGTTTTTTTAGTAAATTATTTGGTATCGGTAAGAAAAAAAGTGGTAACAGTGAAATTGAAACATTAGTGCACGACACTGTTTCAACATTGATTGAAAAAGCACAATTTGACCTAACATTTGATGTTTCATCAAGTGTAGATGATCGCGGTGAGCCGCAAGTTTTAATTAACTTTTCTGGAGATGACGAAGAGTTATTAAAAGATCGCGAAGGACAAATGATAGAGGCTGTTCAGTTGTTTTTAAAACGCGTTTTACAACATCATTTTCCTGAAGACAGAACAAATATCGTAATTGATTGTAATGGCTTTCGTGACGAATCCAATCAAGCGTTAATTGATCTTGCAGATAAACTAAAAGGCATTGCTTTAGAAAAAGGTAAATCTGTTTATTTCCGCGCATTGCCTCCAAAAGACCGCAAAGTTATTCACCAGTATTTGGCTGGTGATGATCGTGTAAAAAGTCGTTCGGTGGGAGACGGATTGTTTAAAAAAATAAAAATTTATCCAATCAAAATGCAAAATAATAATCACGAAGACAACAACCCAGAATAATTTGTGGATATAAGATCAAGAGATGCCGATACTATTGTAGCTCAAGCAACCCCCGCGGGTTATGGTGGCATCTCTGTTATTCGTGTTAGCGGGCCGAGTGCTTATGCTATAACAACAAAACTGTGTTCATTTTTACCCGAAGTTATTCATTCACATCAAGCGTGTTTTGGTAACTTATATTCAGCCAATCATATTTCATCAGAGCCAATCATTATTGATGAGGTTGTCGTTACAGGATTTGCTAATGGCAAATCTTTTACCGGCGAGGAAAGCACTGAAATTTCATGTCATGGCAATCCATTGATTGTGAAAGAAATTATCTCTCAATTGATTTTCTGTGGTGCTCGCGGTGCGGATCGCGGTGAATTTACCTATCGTGCCTTTATGAATGGTAGAATTGACCTTGTGCAAGCCGAGGGCGTTCTGTCGCTTATCCAAAGCCAATCTCAGACGTCTGCTCTACAATCTTTGAGACAACTTAAGGGCCAGCTTTCAAATGAATTTGAAGCCCTTGAAAATGATATTACCTGGTGTTTAGCGCATATTGAGGCATCGATTGATTTTTCAACCGAAGGTATTGATGTCGTCGACAACAACGTTTTAATATCAAGATTACAAAACATTCTTAATAATACTGAAAAACTTTTGTCCGGGTATAAAAGCGGACAAATTTTAAGAGATGGTTTTTATGTAGCTCTAGTTGGCAAACCTAACGCGGGCAAATCTAGCCTGTTAAATCTGTTGCTAGGTGAGGAAAAAGCTATTGTTACTCATATTCCTGGAACTACTCGAGATGTGATCGAGGGTGCAATTTTACTGAATGGTTGCCGTGTTGTTTTTTCTGATACTGCAGGGTTGCGGCAGTCTGCAGATCTGGTTGAACAGATCGGAATTCAGCGCAGCTACGAGGTTTTAGATAAATCAGATTTAATATTTTATATTTTTGATAGCTCTGCTCCAATGAGCCAAGACGAAATAGATTTAATTAAACAGTTACCAATCAGTAAAATCATTTTTATCGCCAATAAGACGGATTTAACTGCAGATGGCGGTTTGTCTTCAAGTCAGCTACTTATAAAAAACTTACAAGGTTTTATTCCTGTTAGTGATGATATGGTATGTATGACTTCGACATTGAATCAAAATAATGTTCTAAAATTAAAAGATGTAATTGCTAACAAGCTTGAGGCTTTCCACTTTCAAGACTCAACAGTTTTATTTCAAACACGACAATATGACTGTCTGTTGGATATGAAAAAGTATTTGGTTGAGGCTGTTTCGCTGGTTGAGTCCTCTGCGAGTCCCGAGTTTTCAGCGTTACCTCTTAAAGAAACATTATTGAAAGTGCATGAAGTACTTGGAAAACACTTTGATGATCAGATCATGGATCGAGTTTTTAAAGAGTTTTGCATAGGAAAATAAAAATGAACCACAAAACCGATTTTGATATAGTTGTTGTTGGCGCTGGTCATGCCGGCGTCGAGGCGGCTCTTGCCAGCGCTAGGTCTGGATTGAAAACAATCGTTGTTACTTCAAACATTGATCGCATAGCGTATATGAGCTGCAACCCATCTATAGGTGGCCTGGCAAAGGGTCACATGGTTCGTGAAATTGATGTCTTGGGTGGCGAAATGGGTCTTGCCGCAGATGCCAGCTGCATTCAGTTTAAAAGACTGAACTCTACCAAGGGGCCAGCTGTTCGTGGTTCACGCGTACAAAACGATAAAGATCTTTATTCTAAATACATGACGCAAAAACTTTACTCTCATCCCAACATCAGTGTTTTGCAGGGCGAGGTAAAATCTTTGATTCTTGAAAATGCGGTTTGTCGCGGCGTTGTTTTACAAGACCAATCTCAGATTTTTTCCAAATCTGTTATTGTGACAACTGGAACTTTTATGAATGGAGTGATGCACACGGGACTTCAGCAAGAGCCCGGCGGTCGCGTTGGCGACAAAGCCTCCGTTGGTTTGTCTGATCAGCTCAAAGAATTTGGTTTTAATGTACAGAGATTAAAAACAGGAACTCCCGCGCGCCTTTACCGTGACAGTATTGATTGGTCAAAAACGACACCTCAATATGGTGATGAAAGATTTTATCCCTTTAGTTTTCGTTCTTCTAATGAGTATCAACTACCTCAGGTGGAATGTTTTTTGTCTCGAACAAGTGCTAAAACACATGAAATCATTCGTGCGAATTTGGATAAATCTCCAATGTATTGTGGGCTTATCGAGGGCGTTGGTCCCAGATACTGTCCATCAATTGAAGACAAGGTTGTTCGATTCTCTCAGCGCGAATCTCACCAAACGTTTCTTGAGCCAGAAGGCCTGAGTACGGATCTTATTTATTTACAGGGAATTTCTACGAGTTTGCCGGTAGATGTTCAGCAACAATTTTTGGTTACCATTGCCGGCCTTGAGAATGTCAAAGTGGCTCGATATGGTTACGCTGTCGAGTACGATTTTTTTGAGCCAACTCAGATTTGGCATCGACTTGAAACTCGCCCAATTCAAAGTTTGTTTTTGGCCGGTCAAATTAATGGAACCAGCGGTTACGAAGAGGCTGCTGCGCAGGGATTTGTTGCCGGCATCAATGCTGCTCGGTCCGTGTTAAATAAACCCGAGTTTATTTTGGATCGTGATCAAGCCTATATCGGAGTATTGATTGACGACCTTGTTACCAAGGGAACTCGTGAGCCATATCGTATGTTCACCTCTCGCGCCGAGCATAGATTGGTTTTACGTGAAGACAACACCCTGGACCGGTTGGGTGAGATTGGTATTGAGCTTGGTTTAATGGGCGATATTGCTAAAAAACGAATTGAATATTTACGATCTGCTCGCGCCGACCTCATTACTCGGCTGCAACAGACCAAGGTTTATCCTAAACAAGAAATGCAAGAGAAGTTAGCGAAAATCCCAACTCCTGTTTTGGGAAAATCTATTAGTTACGAAGAGCTGCTGCGACGCAATGAGATTGATTGTTCCATGCTTCCGGGTCTGGATTTTGATCTAGATTTGAATCCAGAGATCTGTGAGCCTGTTGAAATAGAGGTTAAATACTCTGGCTATGTTAAGCGTCAGTTGCAGATGATCGAGCAGTCTAAAAAATTCGAAAATTTGGAGCTTCACCCAGATTTAAATTATTCTGAAATTCGTGGTCTATCGAATGAAGAAATAGAAAAATTAGTTCGCATTAAACCCAGGACTTTGGGGCAAGCACAAAGAATAAGTGGTGTGAATCCATCGGCGATTCAGGCTATAATGATATACTTCAAGGGTAAAAATTTATCTAAGGAGTTATCTCGTGGCAGCAGCACAGAATGAAGACAGCGGCTCGGCAGCACTGGTATTAAATTGGCGTATTGATCAGTGGTTTCCTGACCTGAGCCCCGCCTTGAGAGCCAGTCTTAAGCTATATTACACAGAACTTTTAAAGTTTAATAAGACGGTAAATTTAATTGGCGTAAAAACCCTGCTCCATGCGGATGCGATTCATTTTGCCGATTCAATTTTAGCGCAAAAATTGTTAGCCAATGAAATCAAGGCTACCCATGTTTATGATTTTGGATCGGGAAATGGGTTTCCTGGTGTTATCTTTGCTATGATGATGCCCAGCGTCAAATTTACGCTTATTGATTCTGATTTGCGCAAATCGGAGTTTTTAAAACATATTGTTTCTTTATTAAAACTAAAAAATGCCGAAGTACTAATTCAGCAAGTAGAAAAGATTCCTGAGGGCTCGGTTCAATGTGCTATTAGTCGCGGTTTTGCTCCAATAGCTAAGTCTCTTTTAATGACGAGAAAGACTTTTGCAAAAGGTGGTATTTACTATCATTTGAAAGGCGAGGAGTGGGCTAGTGAAGTTGCTGAAATTCCAACTCAACTTTGTTCTTTTTGGGAACCTAGTCTTCTTGGTGGATACAAGCTCCCAATTGGAGAGGTTAAATTCTCTGTAGTTAAATCTGTTAAGATCCAAGATTAGATTTTTTTAAAAATTATTTTTGTTTCTTTTAAGCCCAGGCCTTCAAGTCTGGGTTTTTTTATTTGTGAATGTTCCACGTGGAACATTCTTAGTGTCCTTTTTTCTCACCCTCGGCCGGCTTTTCTGCCTCACCCTCGCCTGCAATTTTCTTTTTCGGCATTGGAATTCCAAGTTCGTTCATTCTTCTCTCGTAAGACCAGTGCAGATTTGCATTCTCGTTCTTTAGTGATTCTTTGTACTGAGCCAACTCTGCTGGCGGCGGCCATGGCTTCTTTGCATAAAAGGCTTTGAGATATTCTATCCTGTCGCGTTCTTTGCGGCTTTTGGCTCGAATTTCCCAATAGCGTTTTTTTTGTTTTAGGCGATCGATTAGTGCGGATGTTTCATAAACGTGCTTTTGCGCGTATTTGATTTGTCCCGTTTGTGGTTCGGCTTTTTTTAGAGTCACAAGATGTTCATCTAGTTGTGTTTGAAATTTTGCAATGTCGGCACCCACTGCCGCCGCTTGCTTTTCTAAATCTTCATACACCTGATCAAGCTTTTCTGGTTCTGGATTGGGTTTTTCGCACCCGATCAGGACGCTTAATTGAAGAAATAAAATAGTAATGGCAATAATTTTAAACATGTTCCACGTGGAACATCGGATAAAAAATAAAAAATCTTGAATAATATTTTGAAATAAAACACCCTTAGTACCCAAGGGGAAATTCATGGTAAAAACAATTTGTATTGCGAATCAAAAAGGTGGAGTTGGTAAAACAACAACATCAGTGAACCTATCGTCTGCGCTGGCGCAGTTAGGAAAAAAGGTGCTTCTGGTGGATATGGATCCCCAGGGAAATGCATCCTCTGGTTTGGGTCTGAAAAGACACGAAAGTCAGGAATCGAATATATATCATGTCTTAATTGGCGAAAAGACATTGGATGAGGTTACTCAGAAAACAAGAGTTAAAAACTTGTCTGTTGCAAGTGCAAATCCCGATTTAGTTGGTGCTGAAATTGAGCTCGTAGATCTTCCTCATCGTGAATATCGTTTGAAAACAGCGATAGCTACCGTGGCTACTCAATTTGACTATGTTATAATTGATTGTCCACCCTCTCTGGGGCTTTTAACTTTGAATTCATTAACCGCTGCGGATTCATTTCTTGTTCCTCTTCAGTGTGAGTATTATGCGCTTGAGGGCCTGAGCCAGCTGTTGAACACGGCTGGAATAATAAAAAAGAATTTAAACCCGTCTCTGCATATTGAAGGCATTGTTTTGACAATGTTTGATACGCGAAACAATCTTAGTCATCAGGTAGTTACTGAAATTAAGAATCACTTTGGTGAAAAAGTATTTTCTGCGATTATTCCGAGAAACGTTAGGCTGAGCGAGGCGCCTAGTCACGGACAGTCAATTTTTGAATATGATGCCCGATCAATTGGGGCTCTAAAATATATGGAGCTGGCCCACGAGGTTGAGCAAAGAAACCCAAAACAAGATCTGAATAGCCAAAATCAAAAAAACAAAAACCATGAGGCTTCGATATAAATGTCTGAAATAACTAATGATAATATAAACAAAAAAAACAGATTGGGTCGCGGATTGGGTTCATTGTTGGGCGGCGCTCAGCACATGGATAACCAGGCGTCTTCCTCGAGTACTCAACCCTTGGCTAGTCAAAAATTGCCGAGTAATCATGCTGCCATGGATATCCAGCCCCCTGTGGTTAGTCAAAAGTCGATGACATCTGCTGCTGAGGTTGTTCCTGCCGATGCCCGAATCTGGCAAGTTGCAATTGATAAGCTGACACCGGGTGAGTTTCAGCCGCGTTCGCACTTTGATAAAGAAAAGCTTTCTGAGTTGTCGGTTTCAATTAAACAGAATGGGATTTTACAGCCAATTGTTGCAAGAAAATTACTTTCAGGAAGATATGAAATTATAGCCGGAGAAAGGCGCTGGAGAGCCGCGCAAATGGCGGGCTTTCATCAGGTTCCGGTAATTTTGAAGGACCTTGAAGATCAAGCAAAGTTGGAAATTGCAATTATTGAAAATGTTCAGCGTGAGGATTTAAATCCAATCGAAGAGGCAGAGGCTTATCAAAAGTTAGCGACTGACTTTAAACTGACGCAACAACAAATTTCTGAAAAAGTTGGGAAAGAGCGGGCAACGGTTGCAAATGCAATGAGGCTTTTGGCATTACCAATGTCCGTGAGAGAGATGATTGCGAGATCTGAAATTTCAGCAGGACACGCCAAGGTTATTTTGTCTTTATCAAGTTCACTGGATCAACTTGAGTATGCAAAGATGGTTCAAAAGCAAAAAATCAGTGTTCGTCAGCTTGAAAAAATGGTTAGTCAAAAAAATAATAGTTCAGCTTCAACAGATTCAGATGAAGTAAAATTTCCTAGTCTTGCCAATTCTGGTGCAAAATTAATTAAATCTATATCTGATGATTTGCAAAAAGTTTTAGGAACAAAGGTTGTCATTGATTATGCCAATGCGAAGGGAAAAATATCGATTCACTTTTATTCTGATGAAGAGCTTAATAGTTTGGCAGAAAAACTCAAAGAGACAAAAAGAAGATAAAGAAAATCGAAAACACGAAAGCGGCGCGGCGTGAAAACGCAAGGAGAGTTCTTTGGATCAAGAGCTGATAACTGCACAAGAAGTGGGACATGTTACTGCTATACTAGACCATGGGGCATATTTCGAAGGTAAGCTGACCTTCGAAGGGACTGTGCAAATGGGTGGCGAATTTAAGGGAGAAATATATACGCAAGATACGTTGATTGTGAATAAGGGCGCAAAAGTTGAAGGACAGATTGAAGCCGACACAATTATAATCAGCGGAAATGTTGAAGGTAATATTTTTGCCAGAAGAAAGGTCATCAT
>CAZMVK010000065.1:0-18264 GCA_964569545.1 uncultured Bdellovibrio sp. | reverse complement strand
AATTGTGAGTGCGTTTGGCCTCATCTCCAGTGTTGTCACGCAGCTCAAGGAATTCTTCAATATCAGCATGCCAAGTTTCAAGGTACACTCAGGCCGCACCTTTGCGTTTGCCACCTTGGTTGACGGCAGAAACCGAGCTATCCATGGTTTTAAGCCAAGGTATAATTCCATTTGAATGCCCATTGGTGCCTTTGATTAAAGATCCACGAGAACGAACTTTGTGAAAAGCTACGCCAATGCCGCCAGCAAATTTTGATAACAAAGCAATGTCTGTGTATTTTTCGTAGATCGCGCGCAAATCATCTTCAGGCGAATCGCACAAATAACAAGAAGACATCTGTGGGCGTAAAGTTCCAGAATTGAACAGAGTCGGAGTTGATGCCATATATTCGTGAGAAGAAATCAAACGATAAAATTCAACAGCTTCTTCAACAGATTTTGCAAGACCACAAGCAACACGCATGAAAAAATATTGTGGTGTTTCGAAAACCTGGCGAGTGTTTGGGTTTTTCAATAAATAACGATCATAAACTGTTCTCAAACCAAAATACTCAAAACGATCGGTGCGAAATGGTTCGATAGCGGCAGAAAGAGCTGCTTTATTTTTTTCAACAAAACGAGCTGTCGCATCGCTGATGAGGTTGGCTTGATGCCCAAATTGAACAGCGTCGGCAAAAGATTGAATTTTTTGTGAGCGAACTTCTTCGTCAACATAAATAGCCAATAGACGGGCAGCTAAACGTGAATATTCTGGTTCTTCGCCAATTAATAAAGAAGATGTTTGGATGCAAAGATTGTCCAGCTCTTTGGTTGTAGCGCCGTCGTAAAGACCGCTGATAGCTTTGGTTGCGACTCGCAATGGATCAACCTGAGGTAGACCATAACAACAGCTTGTGACACGCTCTACGATCTTAGTAACGTCAACTGGCTCAAGAGTGCCATCTCTTTTACGAACACGCATAACGTGGGCATGAGCGGTAGAGTCATAGTGATTAGAGTCGTTGTTGTTCATATTTGTTGTCATATCTGTAGCGTCCATTCTTTTTTCAGTTTTTAACTTTATCAATTTCGTTTCGCGTTTATCTTTTCGTAGCTTCGTACTCTCGTACTTGTCATTTCATTGTCCATTGTCCGTTCAGTTCGCAGTCTTTCTTCGTATAAAATGCCGTCTTCGGCAAATTTAGACAAAAAAGGCCCCTCAGCCGTTTGTTTCAAAAAAAACAAAGACCAATTCTTAAAACCACAAAGTGGCCCTAAGCGGTTAAATTTTTAATGAGATTTTTAAGAAGCAGGTAGATTTTTTGGTTGCCTAGCGACTTCATAAAGCCTGTCTGTTTCACATCAAAATCACCTTGATTGGTGATCTATCTGTAATCTCGACAGATTTTAGTCTATCACTAGATCTAGTATCTACTTTGGGCTTCTTATTTGCTTAGCCCCTACATATCAGGTCCAGCAAAAATCCCCCTTCATACAAATCACGGTAGCGGAAAGCAAAACCCGCTTCAAGATTTTTTTCTATGTTGCACGTCGAAATATTTTGCCGTTGCCAATCAATTGAGCATGAGTTTAAAATCTTTTGACATTGTTTTTATGACGACAAACTAAGCTTTTCTGTATTATGACAGTCGTTTCTTACACAAAGTGAAATTTGCGTGATCATGTTTTTTAAAAAAATCCCACTTCAATTGACAACTTTTCTCGCCTCTGTGGCTCTGCACGTTTTTGCTTTCAAGTTGATTCTATCTTTTTCTTTGCAATCTTATGAAAACAAAGAGGGAATTGAATTTCAGGTTCGCGAAAATCAGAAACAAAGACATACTCTTCAAATTAAGGCAAAAACTGGGAGCGTCAATTTTGCAAATGTGAATGTCGAAGCGGCAGAAAAATCTGACATAAATTCTCAAACCCTAGCTGACGCACAGGCTTTGAATGAAAAAAAATACGAACAAGATTTAACAAGCCTCAGCAAAGTTCCCAAACTTTTATATGCAAAAAAAATATCTGCGGATCATCCTGATCTTAAATTGGCCAGACAGCAGAATATTTTTGGAACTGTGGTTCTTGAAATACTGATCAGCAAAGGCGGAGCTGTTGAAAATGTTCGTGTTCTGCAAAGTCTTCATCCAAGGCTAGATCAATTGGCTGTGCTAACAGCTGAAGAATTTCATTTTACAGCAGCTGAAATTCATGGTGAACCAGTGCCAGTAAAAATAAAATATCGCTACCAATTCGTACGTTAATATAAAAAGGTTCCAATCTGAATGACGTTCAATGAAAGTAATCAAATCAAGTATCAAATTAAAATATTGATGGTGTGTCCACATTCTAAAGTTAACCTGATTCATTTTTTATTTAAAAGAGCGCAGGTTTTTTCTAAAGCAACCTGGTTACTAGCTGTGATGTTTGTTTTATTCAGTTTTCATTTTTCAGCAGCGAATCCAGCTTTAGATCTGCCGCAATATGAAAGCATTGTAGAAATCGGTCATTTTCGCTCTGCCAGTCATGTTGTTTTAGAGCAAAAACAAATTCAAAATTCTCAAGCATCCAGCTTAAGCCAATTGTTATCAACTCAAGCGAATATTTCGGTGACAGGTCAAAGTGGACAACTGGGTTCCATCTATTTGCGCGGCGGAGATTCAGGTCACGTTTTGGTATTGCTTGATGGTTTGCCATTCTATGATCCTGCGTCGATTCAGCGATCAGTGAATATAGACAATATTGATATTCACTCTATCAAAAGAATTGAAATCATCAAAGGTGCACAATCAGTTTTGTATGGTGGTCAGGCATTAGCTGGTGTGATTAAAATTGAAACCTTGCCGCAAGATATGCAAGATCATCAATATGTTCAGCTTGAGTTGGGTCAAAGAAAATACTCGCTCATTTCTGCCGACTTGCAAACCGCACAAACAGATCAGGTTTTTGCCACTCGAGTGCAAAATCGACACAAGGCTGATCGTTCTCCAGTTCTAGATTCTGACTCTACATATGATAAGAATACAGCCACGGTCGAGCAGGTTTATTTATTAAAGAAAGAATTCGATTTTTTTATCAAAGGTCTTTATGTGCAAGGTTTGCAAGAATTATCGAGTTCAGATTTTACGACCTACAAGGTGACTGATGCTAGAGATTATCAGTCACGCAGCAATCAGTTAAATATGACCAGTGGTTTGGTTGGTAAAAATTTAAATTTCAAACCTCAGTTGTTGTTAGGATATCAGCTCACCGATCGAGGTTATGATCAACCTGCAGTTATTGATGAAAAATATTTCAGTTCATCACTTGTTCTGCGTAATCAGTACCAGTTGATAGATGAGCAGAATCGTCAATGGTTGTTGGGGATTGATTATCATCATGAAAATTTTGAATATCAAAGTTTTGGCAAAAATATAACGCAGTCTCAGGGTGAGCAAAAAGGCTTGTTTACTCAAGCAAATACACAGATTGAAAAAGACACTTTGTTAGAGGCTGGCTTGCGTTCCGAAATCCTCCAAGAAAAAGACCATGTCGAGACCTATCAGTTGGGTTTGATTTTTTGGCAGAGTTTGAAATTGCAATGGGCCACTGGATTTAAAGCGCCGTCCTTGTATCAATTGTATTCAAATTACGGCAACAGCAAACTGCTCCCTGAAAAATCTCAGAGTTATTCAGCGTCATGGGGGCATGATTTTATTTTATCAGCAATGCCGACTTGGCAACAGTCCTTTTCGCTAGCAGCATTTCATTCGCAATTTGATAATTTGATTTCGACAAACTCTGTTGGTTCAACATTAAAATATGAAAACATCTCAAGATCGCAAACTCGAGGTATCGAGCTGGCTTGGTCGACAACAGATCAAAGCTGGACTTACTCGCTGGATTTCGGTTATCAAGAGCCTAAAGACATAGAAAAAAATCGCTGGTTGTCGCGTCGACCATTGCAGACAGCCTCTGTGCAAATTCAAAAAGCAATAGCCGCACATACTTATCAGCTTGAAACTTTGTACAGTGGTGAGCGCGTGGATTCGTTTTCGTCTACTGAAACGGGCAGTCTAGAAAGTTATGCCGTCAGCAATTTAGCTTATCGTTATCAACATTCAAAAGCTCTTGAGTTGTATCTCAAAGCAAAAAATATTTTCAACAATCGTTTTGAGCAAACTCGTGGTTATCATGATGAAGGTCTATTTTGCACAACGGGTTTAGTTTGGGAAATCTAGCGCAAGAAAAAACAAATTAAATCCACGTTCATATGTTTTTTAAATTGTGCTGGCTGAAATTTCACAAGACGGTTTGTACAGTTTGCCTTGGTAAGATTTTTGCCTCAATAGAAAATCAATCATATATTGATGAGTTCCCATTTTGTCGCTGGTCCAAGAAGGCGCTACCAACTCATCCCAGCGTGAAGCAAAGGCTGCTAAACGGTGAATGTGGAATCGTGGATCCAAATGCTCTAAGAAAATTTGAACACGCTGAGCATAAGCCTCGCGCTCAATAGGAGTGAATTCGCCACGGTGATAAATTTCTTCAAGTGGAGTGTCTTTTAACACATGCAGATTGTGCAGTTTAATATTTGTAATTGGTAAATCATTGCAGATTTTTGCGGTCTCGATCATTTGTTCATCGGTTTCATCAGGTTGACCAAACATCAAATGAATACCCAGATCGACATCTGTTTCTTTTTTTATTTTATGAATAGCCGCGATGCTTTGCTCGCGCGTATGTCCTCGCCTCATGAACTCAAGTTGTTTGTTGTCAAAGCTTTGTACGCCAAGCTCAACCGCAACAAAAGATTTTTCATGATAGTGTTGCCACATATCCATCACGCCTTTTGAAAGGCAATCAGGCCTGGTGCCAACAACGAAGCCAACAACAAAATCATACGCCAAAGCTGTTTCAAAATTAATTTTTAAAGCATCAAGCTTGGTGAAGGTATTGGTGTATGCTTGAAAATAGACCAAATATTTTTCGGCTTTGTATTTCTTGAAAATAACCTGTTGGTATTTCTCGATTTGTTCACGCAACCCCATGGTCATGCTTTCAGATTTTGCGGCCGAGCCCCAGACATCACAAAAAACACATGTTTGCATGCCTTTAAGACCGCGACGGTTCGGGCAATCGTCGACAACGGAGACAGGTATTTTGTAGACCTTGCTGCCAAAGTGTTGCACGTAAAAATCTGAAATCGGGTGATAGGGCAGTTGTCGCCAATTTTCTTGCATGCAGACATCTACAGTTAAATTAAAACCAGCGTCAAGAGCAACCTGCCTAGTTGTTAATTTATCTCGTCAAGTTTTGTGATTTAGGTTATTTCTTGCTTATGCCAAACTTTATTTTAACAACGCCGGACTCTTTCAATCCTCTGTATTGGCAAGCCAATGGTTTTGAAATTTTATGGACCGGTGACGGCAGCCCCACTTTAAGATCTTTATTGTCGCCTGAAAGCATGCATCACAGCGGTGGGGCTTTTGAAGAAACTCAGCTGATTTATGGTGAACCCTTGCGCCAAGTCTTTGCTGAACGAGAGAGTCTTACGCAAAACAAGGTTTCAGTTTTATCTGTAGGCTTGGGGTTGGGTTATAATGAAATTCTCACTGCGATCGAAGCTTTAGAAAGCACATCGAAAAACGCTTCGAAAAACAACTGCATGCCTGATCAAGTATTTCTATGCAGTTTTGAATCACAACAGTTTTTAACAGACTCATTTATGAAATGGGTTTTTCGCCGTTCAGATCCAACTTCGGTATTGTATGACAAAATAGCGCAATTCTTTATTAATGATTTGCGAAATAGAACGTATAGCTTAATTGAAATATGCGACATTCAAGACTGGTTGCAAAAATCTTTTGATAATCAAAGTTGGCAATTGTTTGGTGCCATCGAGCCCAACTGGCCAACAGGAATACCAGAAAAAAATTTAGAGCAATTAAAATTCAACTGCATTTTCTATGATGCATTTAGCGCAAAATCCTCGCCCCATTTATGGCAAGAAGATTTTTTATTTCATTTCTTTTCACAAACAGCACAAGAAAAATGCCACGTTTCCACATACGCCTGCACCGGAGCATTAAAACGCGCTCTTAGAAAAGCCGGTTTCACCTTAGATTTACAAGAAGGCTTTCGCAGCAAAAGAAACCGCACCCACGCCATTCGTTAGTCATTCGGTCTTTAGCGTTTATTAGTTATGGTTATTTATTGCAAGCATCTAAATCGATCGAGTTCTGCGGTTTTCTTGTTAGCAAACCTCGCAACTTATATTTATTTTCCAAGCCGGCAGTAATCGATGTTGTTTCAAAAAGATCATGATTGATGCTGCCGGCTTTTAAATTCGCAGAAATAAAAATGGCAGGAATGCGAGAGCCAGGCCCCCATCGATCAACTTTGGGTGGAGATTTCGGATCCCAAAAACCACCATGTTCATCAAAAGTTATTATGACAAAAGTATTTTTCGCATAACGACTTTTCAAAATGGCATCGACAATAGTTTTAACTTTTTTATCACCAGAGGCTAAATCTGTATATCCAGGGTGAGCATTTTCAAAACCAATAGGTTTATAGAAAACCACTTGCGGTAATTTGTTTTTACGAATGTCTGATAATAAATCCAATTCGTCTTTTAAATGTTTTTTGCGACCATTTGTACCAGGCCCATATTTTTTAAAAAATATAAAAGGTTGATGATGGTATTGAAAGCTTTCTACCTTTTCGCCTTTAACGGCTTGATTCCATCCGCCAGCATACCATGCCCAGGAAATGTTTTTTTCGTTCAAACGATCACCAATCGTATCGTAATCCAGAGTTGGTAATCTGATTGTAGAATCAGTGGCGCTGGGGTCGAATGGCGGGTTGAACGGCATGAAAGAATTAACCGCGTAACCATCCTCAGTGACTATGCCTTGTTGCAGAACTCTGCCATCGGGATGCAATTTTATTTTAATTTTGTCTGGCGCATTTTTAAATTCAGGAGTTTTTCCTGTGATCAGCCATTGATGATTGATAAACGAACCACCAAATGCAGATTGAAAAAAATTATCTGCCAGAGTATTTTCTTGAGCATATTTCCATAAATTAGAATCTTTCATGTCATAATAGCCCATCACAAAAGCGCCAGTTCCAGATTGAGAGACAAATCGATCCATTTTGCCATTATTTATTTGATAGATATGAGTATAGAAATCATGGGCAGGGTCTGGTGTTTTCTCTTCTTTTTTAGCAAAGACATCAATAGCGAATGGTTTGTTCGGTAGATTTTCTGGAAATCTTTTATCAATGGTTCGAGTTTTATTTCTTTCGGTGACCACTGGCAATGTTGAATACAGTTTGTTGTCTTCGGAAATCTGCCCTTTATAATCATCAGACAACGCGTTGTCTGCGTCTGGAAAATTTGAAAATAAATTATAAAAACTGTGATTTTCAAGATAGATAATCACGGTGTGGTTGATGGCATGGCAAGTTTTTTTTAATTTTTGCTTGGCACTTGCTTGTTCTGAAGCGACTGCGCTTAATATTAATAACACTAAAATAAAAAATAAACGCACAATAAATCTCCATTCGTTACTTCTCAATTATTCTAAACTCGCAATAGTTCAGTAATACAGGTTTATAAATTATCGAACAGAAGCATTTTATTATTCAAATTCTTTTCAGAATAAAATTTTGCAACCAAAAAATAGGATGAAATTTGGTTGTTAATTCAATCATCATTTTACTTCTGTGAATTTTTTAATGTATTCAATCACAGCACTTTTTGATTCAGACTGCAATCCAACAAATCTCAAACCAGCATAACCATCGCCACCAACGTAAACAACATCCGCTGTTGCGTGAATAGGGGTGTAAAGATTTGGACTTTTTAACGACAATTTAAACTTTTCTCCAATTTTAACTTGGGCGGCTTCTGTAATGCCCATGCCACCTTCACTAATAGACAAGGCTCGTGCTTGAAAATTTCCAGTAGCACCCTCGCACATCACTGTTCCCATGATCGGCACACGTGGATGTTGTCGACGAGACACGCCGAGTTCGTCCATGATTTTATGAATCTGATAAATGTCTTTCCATTCTGTGTAACCATCAGTCCATATTTGAATCTCACTGTAATCTTTCATGGTTTTAAGATATTCGATCATAGCATCATGAGCCATTGGTTTGGACTCCTGACCAGAAACACGTAGGCGCCACATGCGATCGCCAGCATTGTTACGATTTTTTATATCAGAATTTTCCGAGTCGCGTAAAATCTTACTCCATCGATCCAGTGGTGACCAATCAGGCTGTCCACGTCCCCAGATCAGCGGATTGTTTAAATTAAAAACACGGGTTTCGATATCCGTTTTAGAAAAAGGACCTGACACCATACCTTCAGCAAGTAAAAACCATTTTCTATCTGTCATCATTGATATAGACTCCGTTATTAAAGCATGTCAGTAAAATGAGCGTGCGTATTTTTAGGATACGCACTTTGGAGGAAAAAGTGAAATATATAATCAGCGGAACCAATCGTCCCCAATCAAGATCAAAACAAATTTCTATTTTGATTCAGGGTTTGTATCAAGAACATGGCGAAAAAGTTGAGATCATCGATTTATCAGAGATGCCATATCAACATCTAACTGGACTTCAGTATGGCACGGATGACATTGCTGCAGAATGGAAAACGGCGATTGAGAAAATCAATAATTCAGAGGGTTTGATTTTTGTCGTTCCGGAATACAATGGTTCTATCCCGGGCGCTTTAAAATATTTTATGGATCACTGGAAATATCCACAGTCTTATGAGGCAAGACCGGTTTGTTTTGTTGGTCTGGGTGGAATGTTTGGTGGTCTTAGGCCCGTTGAGCATTTGCAGCAGGTGATGGCGTATCGCAATTCTTATCAATTTCCGGTGCGAGTATTTTTGATGAATATTTTTAAAACTCTGCAAAATGGGCAGTTGCAAGAACCAGTCAGTTTGCAATTACTAAAAGATCAAGTTGTCGGTTTTCAAAAATTTGTCAAAGCGTTGAAAAGTCAGAATTTAGATGCGAACTCTTTAAAAGCCATCCCAAGAAACTGAAGAATCCGGATTGTTTTTCAAAAAGTGAATCATACGCTCTTTGGATTGCAGTCCGTCGCTATAGCCCATGGCTATCAAACGTGAGGTAAAATCTTTTTCAAACAATAGATAACTCATAATTTCTTGCGCTTCTTCCAAGGGGCCTAAGCCCTTTAGCAGATAGCGAATCACTCTCGGTAAATGCGATGACATCTCATAAGCAATGTCGCCAATATCTTCAGATGGGTGAACAAACAGATGAGGAATAGATCGGAAGTTCAGGTTTTCTTGCAAGTTTTTAGGGATTCTAGACATGAAATCATTGATGCGACTGAGTCTTTCTAAATCGACCTCTATACCATCCAGCAAAACGGCATTCAGTATAACATTGGCGATACGAGCCATGCTTGGTGCCATCAAAGTAGCAGCGCTGTTCTCGGTAATTAGTTGTGCGCCAGCTTCTTCCTGTGTGCGTACGCCTATAACAAAAAGTTCTTGTGCACCTAAATGAATCGCAGGGCTTAACGGAGTGTTATTACGGACACAGCCATCGCCAAAATAAGAGCTACCTACTGGGCGAGGAGGAAAAAGAATCGGGATCGCGCTGCTGGCCATAATGTGCTCGGGGCCCATCATTGTTTTTTCAGATCGACGACGTCCACGTTTCCATCCTGAAATTTTCTCTGAGCCTTGAATAAAGGTGATCGTTTCCGATGTTTCGTAATTTAATGCAGAAATAGCCAGTGCCGTTAGTTTGTTGTTATCAATGTTTTTTTGAATCTGAGAAAAATCGATATGATTTACTAGCAAATCAATCAAGGGATCGGTGTTTAACAACGAAAGCCCGCCGGATTTATGTGGGTCTTCATGTCCTGCGCCGCCAAGGGAAAGTTCTTTGAGCCATTTTAAACTGATTTTGCCAATAGAAATGGCGTCGGTTTTAAATACCTGAGTCGAGGAAATATTTTGCCAAAGCTCTGCTAGCTTGACTGTGCTCTGGTAAAAATCTTCTTCTTGCGCAGCTAAAAAACCTGCGTTGATTGCGCCAGCGCTTGCTCCACTCAGGATCTGAAATGGTTGTGATATGTGCAGGTCGCGTGCGACCTCGCCTAAAACTTTTAAGACGCCAACTTGGTAAGCTCCGCGTGCGCCGCCGCCAGATAATACGAGTGCTTTCATATGAGTATTTTAGATCTCTATAGAGCGCAGTGTCTATGGTTTAAAAAAAAGTTGCTCAGGATGTGATATGAATCAATACTTTGGTTCTGTAGTTATTAAAGAGACCATAAGTATGTTTAGTCGAAACGGATCTTTTGATTTGTATTTTGCGAATTCCTCCTCGAATTGGCTTTTAGTCGGTCCTTCGTCGGACTTCGCAAAATACAAATCAAAATCTCTCGTTTCTTGGTAAACATACTTATGGTCTCTTTAATAAAGCTGATTATCACGAAAAGTGTCGTTGTCAGTATTTTCAAGAAGTTTTCAAGTAACAAGATAAGAAAGAGCATATTAACTAAGGAGTTCTCGGTGAAAAAAAGCATTTTGGGATTTTTGACAACAGTATTATTTTTGGCGTCTGCGCAAGCTGCGACATACAATGTCGACGAAAGTCATTCTGTCGTTGGTTTTTCAGTCAAGCATTTGGTCGTATCGAAAGCAAAAGGCCGTTTTAATAAATTTTCTGGATCCTTTGATTTTGATGAGAAAAAGAATGAAGTCAGCAAGATCGATGTGAAAATTGATGTAACATCTGTTGATACAAATGAAAAGAAACGTGATGAGCATTTGTCGTCTGCAGATTTCTTTGATGTTAAAAACCATCCAAGCATGACATTCGTAGCAGATAAAGTCGTTGTTAAAAAAGACAAAGCTGTTGCTGTGAAAGGAAATTTGACAATCAAAGGTATTACCAAACCTGTAACATTGGATTTAACTTATGGCGGAAGCATTGTAGATCCATGGGGAAATCAAAAAGTAGGATTTTCTTTGTCAGGTAAAATTCACCGTAAAGACTGGGGTTTGAACTGGAACAAAACCTTGGATAAAGGTGGTTTAGCAGTTGGCGAAGACGTGACTCTGGAAATCGAAGGCGAAGCCGCTGTTGCAAAAACTGCTGAAGCTAAACCAACTGAAGTGAAAAAATAAATAGAATGATCGATTTAATCCATGCCCTATTACATTTAGACCAAGTATTGATTCTTTGGACTCAGTGGATGGGGCCGTGGGTTTATCTGGCTTTGGCTTTTGTTTTTTTTGCTGAGACTGGATTGGTGGTGACTCCGTTTTTGCCTGGAGACTCTTTGCTCTTTGCTGTTGGTGCAATGACCAGTCTTGAAGGTAATGTTTTGCAATTGCATTTACTAATCCCATTGTTAATGTTTGCTGTCTTTCTAGGTGATAATGTTAATTATTTTTTGGGCTTAAAGTTAGGCCCAAAATTATTTTCCAATCCAAAATCGAAAATTTTTAACCACAAGCATTTACAAAAAACCCATCAGTTTTATGAACGACACGGCGGGCGAGCCATTATTTTGGGGCGCTTTATTCCGATAGTAAGAACCTTCGTGCCATTTGTTGCAGGTATCGGCTCCATGCAATATAGCCGATTTATTTTGATGAGTTTGCTTGGCGCGATTTGTTGGATTCCACCATTTTTGTTGGCAGGACATTATTTTGGCAATCTGCCAGCAATTCAAAAACATTTTCATTTGGTGATTTTAGCTGTGATTGCAATATCTTTAGCACCATTGGTAATCGAAATTATCAAATCTCGTCGTAAATAGTCCTTCGTAAAAAAACAGAGAAACGTGCAACAATGTCTCATTCATTTAGTATTTTTTTTGTCTGACTTTTGCTCTGGCTGTCGTTTAATTTGACGTCGACATTTTAGCCATTACTTTTCTATAATTTTGAGATTTAGGTGTTGATTTGGCCCCATGTTCATGGCGCCAATTTGGCACTATACTTGGTCAAAGTTGATTTGTTGCTTTTAGGTGGGGGTTTTTAGGTATTTTGATGTCGTAATGAAACCAGTATGCATATTTATGCGGCAGATTTCAGAAGACTCGGGGTCAAAAAAATCATCTTCATAAGCAGAGAATCGGCAGGAAAAAGGGATAAGAAAAGACAAGGAACAATTGAATAAGTTTCAAATAACCACGCCAGGATCCAATTAAAGAGGTTTTGGCGTAACAGAAAAAGGTGAACAAATGAAAACGATTTTTACAGGTTTGATTTTAGCTTTGGCTTTCCAAGCTCAAGCACAACAAACACCAGCTCCAGCGGCAGCAACTACGGCTCCAACGCAAACAACTAGCTTGTCTGCACAAGAAGCAAAGCCTGCGGCAGCTTCTAAATTCGGTTCAAACATTATATTTCAAGCACGGACCAATGTTGGTGACTTAAAAGCTAATGGTTCAGAAGCTATTATTGATTCAGTAAATGGTGTTGGTATTACATACAAAGCAACTGATAAAATCAAAGTTGAAGCTCGTCATAATTTCGGTCTTCGCAATGTAAGCGATAGCCAAATCAAAAACGAACAATTAGCTGATGCTGATGTTATGGCTTACACAGATAAATTTAACAGCGACAATGGTTCTGAAAGTAAATATAAAACTTTGGATCCAACGCTGCATTTGAATTACAGCTCTGATTTGAAACTGTTTGGTTCAAATGCGATTGTTTTATTGAATCGTTATTATGTGCCAGTTACTGAGAAATCAATTGATGCGAAATCAAATGGTAATTTACGTTCAGAAACTCAGATTAATTGGGAATTAAATCCTAAGGTGACTTTGTCGACTTATGCTCGTTTGCAAATTTATTTAAACAAAGAAACTGCAGATTCAAACAGTCAGTTAAGATATATGATTGGCCCGGTTGCAACTTATAATTTTTCTGACAAAATCAATGCTTACTATTTGCCGTACTTGGATTTAGTTGCAAGCACTGCTCAATTTCGTAATTTCCAAAAAGCAGACAAAAGAAATAATTTCTCACAAGAAATTGGCGCGAACTTTACAGTTGGTTCGGTAACTATCAATCCAGCTTGGTCTACGACTGCTTCTCGCGCAGAAGGCAGCGAAGCATATACTGGCGCTGGTTCTGATGCGAATTCAGAGTATGACCTGAATGTTATTGCTAGCTTCTAGTTTTAAATAATTAATTTTAAAATTCAGATAAACAAAAAGGCCGCTATTCGCGGCCTTTTTGTTTAAATGCGTGTTAAATATAAGTGAGCAAAAACTATTTTTAGCACAGCCTTTGAATTGGTTATTTCTGCGCGGATTTTCCTGTCGGCAAATACATCAACGGATCGACAGGGCCAGAAGAAGTTCGTATTTCAAAATGCAAATGGACCCCCCTTGAGCGACCAGTGTTTCCCATCAATCCGATTAGATCACCTTTTTTGACTCGATCACCTTGTTTGATATTAATCTTTGATAGGTGAGCGTAAAGACTTGCCCAGCCTTGTTGGCCTTCAATCATGATTAAACGTCCGTAGCCGTGAAATTCTCTGCCAGTGTAAATAACTGTGCCATCGTGGGATGCGTAGATTGCAGAGCCCTTTCTGGCTGCTAAATCCAATCCTAAATGAGGTTTTTTTCTATTCGGCAAATAACCTCTGGTCATGCGAGCTTCGTCAACAGGCCAGTCAAAATAAGAACTTTGTTGCTGTCGCTGCCATTGGCTAATGCTGTCGTCAGATGCTGGTGATCGGGGAGGTTGTGGACCTACTGATGATTCATTTGAATTATTGGCAGCTGCAAAAGCAGGTTGCGCATGTTTGGCTGGCGTGTTGGCGCAAGCACTCAAAATAAATAAAGTAAAAATTAGCAGACCACATGCTTTTGTTTTTATCATCCCTATGATTATAACTTCTGGGGCCGGTTCTTGAGTAGAAACTTTTATGAAAATGAGCCATATCTAGACTCGCAAGGTCAATATTTTGTATCCACTTTGAGATGAATACAAGATTGTTTCCCCAGGTAGGGGTGCATCCCAAAGTTCATTTATTCATGAAAATACTTTAGAAATGGCTATTAGTTAAACAGTCAGTTGATGTCACTTGTAGAGTATTTAAAACCTCATGTCTCTCCAGGTGTGTTTTGTTGAATATCACACTTGTTTTCGCATCGCCCATTGTGCGGTCTTAAAATTGCTAATGTGTTGTTATGATGCCAATGAAATTTACACGAAATAGCTATGCAAAAATGTTCATCATTCAACAGAACTCTGCTTTAAAGTTTTTGCAGACAGTTATGTATGTTGCTTTCATTTTTGGTATTTCTGTACAGGTGAAAGCCGCTCCTGGCGGTGTTCAGTATCTAAATAACATTAAAAGACAAATAAAAGAACGAAAGCTGCAGGCGATTTACGAACAAAAGCTAGAATATAAAATTTCTTTTATTGAAAGCTTAGGATATCAGCCCTGGGTTTGGGGACAGTCAGATTGTAGTGATTGTTCGATAATGATTCTGCCATTAAAATATTCGATGCATACAAACGAGGTTATGGAATTCGCAAATACAATTGCCAAAGAAAAACGTAATCTTTTACAGATTTATCATTCGGATTCACAAGAGTATAACTTGCTGGCGGTGATGGCGATGGGTATCTTGGGTCGAGAATCTGTTTTTTTTCAAAGCCCTCGTTATAAAATAAAAGAATCAGCCCCTTGGCTGATTCAAATTGCCAAATATGCAAATTATTATATCCATGATAAAAAAGTATTACCAAATAGCAGGGGGCCGACTCAAATAAAAATTGTGCCGGCTTTGATTGAAAAGTTTTATGGTATTACACCCGATAATATTCATGAACCTAAGAATGCCGCACTAGCAACTATGGGTTTTTTAATTGAAGCACTTAGAGAATTAAAACAACGAGCATACAATCGCCATTTAGAATTCATTTCTGCAGAAACATATGTAGATTATCTCCCATACATTTATTTTGGCGGCGCCAGGCAGCTAATAAAACGAACAGCAACACCAGAAAAAAATATCTATATCCGTGATATGAAAAAATACATATCTAGGGTGCAGATATATGAACAACAAAAATAGTTTAACAGCCTATGGAAAATTATTTATTTGGGCTATGACGGAACTTTTAAGTGCCTAAATTGAATCAGAGATACAAAGAACAGTCAGAGAATACCTAAATGAACAGCTGAAAGAGTTTTTCAAAGTCCTACTAGATATTGGTAGTGTACTTTAAATTTAAAAAAAATGTCAGGTTATTAGGGTTAAATGAGTCTCATCTTGATAGTTTAAAAAAATCTGCAAACAATGATTTATTCCATTGTTTGCTTTTGGTTTGATATTTTTTAAATAAACTAAAATAAATTTTTTCTCTCACAATCACACATGAACAGTAACTAAAAATAGTTATTTATAAAGCGGAAATTGTTCGCAGAGGGCTTTGACTTGATCGTGTATTTTATTTTTTAAAGCAGCATCTGAAGGATTTTTTAGAACATCAGAGATCCATCCGCCAATAGTTTTCATTTCTGGTTCTTTCATATTTCTAGTGGTCAGAGCCGGTGTTCCAATGCGAATTCCGCTGGTCACAAAGGGAGATCTTTTTTCATTTGGAACTGTGTTTTTATTTACAGTGATGCCGGCTTCGTCCAGCGCGATCTCAGCTTGTTTACCAGTCGTTTCGCTGTTGGATAGATCAAGCAAAATTAAATGATTGTCAGTTCCACCAGTGATCAATTGAAAGCCTTCAGAAATTAATTTTTCAGCTAATGCCTGTGAATTTCGAACGACTTGTTGTGAATATGTTTTAAACTCAGGCTTTAAAGCTTCGCCGAATGCAACAGCTTTTGCAGCGATCACATGTTCAAGTGGTCCCCCTTGAATGCCAGGGAAAATTTTTGAATTCATTTTTTTTGCTAGCTCTTCATTGTTGGTTAATATCAAACCACCTCGTGGGCCGCGCAATGTTTTGTGAGTTGTCGAGGTCACAAAGTCAGCATAAGGAAACGGAGACGGATGAATACCTGCAGCCACAAGGCCAGCAAAATGCGCCATATCCACCATTAATAAAGCTCCAACCTCATCAGCAATCTCTCTGAATTTTTTAAAATCTAAAACGCGAGGGTAAGCACTGTAACCTGCGATGATCATTTTTGGTTTATGCTCAATCGCTGACTGACGAATTGTTTCGTAATTTAAATATCCAGTTTGTGGATCTAATTTATACGAGGTTGCTTTAAACAAAATTCCGCTGAAATTAACTGGCGAACCATGGGTCAGGTGACCACCATGAGACAAATCCATACCCATCACTGTGTCGCCTGCATTTAGGGCGGCAAGATAAACAGCCATATTGGCTTGGCTTCCGCTGTGTGGCTGAACATTGGCGAACTGACATGAAAATAGTTTTTTAGCGCGCTCGATTGCTAAGGCTTCGACTTCGTCAACGAACTGACAGCCACCGTAATATCTTTTGCCAGGGTAACCTTCAGCATATTTGTTGGTTAAAATGCTACCTTGCGCTTCCATCACGGCAAGAGAGGCATAATTTTCAGAAGCGATCATTTCAAGACCGAATTTTTGTCTGGTGGATTCTTTCGTTATCATTACAAAAAGATCTGGGTCATTTTGTTTTAGGTTTTGCATTTTGATATCATCAGTAAGTTGCATCTTTGCTCCCAGACTTTGAAAGTCTATTTTAATACAGCCAAGTTTAGGGCTTGATTATCAAACGGGAGAACAGATTTTAGCAACCCTTAAGCTGTGTCGACCACCAGCAAAAGAAGTTTGAAGAAAGGCTGAGACAACCTTTTGACTCATTTCTAGTGTAAGCATTCTAGAACCGAAACATAATACATTAGCATTGTTATGTTCTCGAGAAAGAGTTGCTGATTCTTCATTCCAGCAAAGTGCTGCACGAATATGAGCAAATTTATTTGCTCGCATAGCCATACCTTGACCCGAACCACAAATTAAAATTCCAATGGCTGTTTCATCAGCTGAATTTGAAATACTAGTACAAACCTTGTTAGCATAATCTGGATAATCAACAGATTGAGAATCTAAAGGTCCGAGATCTATAATTTCAAATTTTGCAGAAAAAATAGATTTCTGAAATTGTATTTCTAGCCACTGAATGATTTCTTTTTTTCTTTCAGTTCCTGCGTGATCAGAGGCAATAAAAATCTTTATCATGTCAGTTTTGAAAATACCAAGGAAGCATTAGTGCCGCCAAAGCCAAAAGAATTGTTTAACACGTTGTCGATTTTTCCAGAGCGAGAATTGTTTGGTACATAATCCAAATCACAAGCTTCGCTTGGGTTTTCTAAATTGATAGTAGGCGGGACGATCTGGTCCCTAACTGCTAGCGCGCAAAAAACACTTTCAATTGAACCCGCAGCGCCCAAGCCATGACCCATCATGCTTTTTGTAGAGCTGACCCAAACTTTTTTTGCCGACTCTGCGAAAACTTTTTTAATTGCAGCAGTTTCTAACTCGTCACCAACAGGAGTGCTGGTGCCATGAGCATTGATATATTGAATTTCATTTGCGGATAAACCAGCATCTTTTAATGCCAGTTGCATGGCGCGTGCGCCACCTTCGCCACCTGGGGCTGGGTTTGTCATGTGATATGCATCAGATGAAGCGCCATAACCAGTGACTTCGCAAATTATGTTAGCACCACGTTTTTGTGCGTGCTCAAGACTTTCTAAAATAAGAACGGCAGCGCCTTCACCCAAGACAAAACCATCACGATCTTTATCAAACGGACGAGAGGCTCGGTGAGGTTCTTGGTTGCGTGTTGATAACGCTCGCATTGCTCCAAAACCACCAATTGCCATTGGGCAAACTGTGCTTTCAGCACCACCTGCTACCATAAAATCACAAAGTCCCATCTGAATATAACGATAGGCTTCGCCAATAGAATGAGCGCCGGTCGCGCATGCCGAGGTGATAGAATAATTTGGACCTTTCAGCCCAAATTGAATGCTAACCTGGCCAGATGCTAAATTCGTAATAACTGATGGAATGAAGAAAGGGCTGATTCTGCCCGGGCCCTTTGCAACCATTTTGCTGTGCTCTTCTTCAATTCCAGGTAATCCGCCCATGCCTGAACCAATAAAAACACCACCACGCTCAGCATTTTCAGGCGTGATGTTAAGATTTGCTGATTCAAGCGCCATCTTCGTTACAGCCACGCTGTATTGAATAAAAAGATCCATTTTTTTTTGGTCTTTTTTATCAACACAGTTGTCTGCGGAA
>CAZMVK010000064.1:15750-18341 GCA_964569545.1 uncultured Bdellovibrio sp. | reverse complement strand
CACCAACTGGTTGTGTCGTGATCTTTGGTGCTGTCACTGCTTCGGCAATAGTTACGTTCACAGCTGTGCTCATAATATAGCCTTTGTTATTATACGCTGAAAATATATATGACCCAGCTTTATTCGTTGCTGCTGTGAAATTATAACTTGCAGCTTTGGCTCCGCTGATTTCTGCTCCGTCTTTGAACCAAAAATATTTCAAGTCACCACCGGTTGCCTCTGCTGACAACGTGATGCTATCGCCAACTCTGAAGCTTCCACCAACTGGCTGTTTCGTGATCTTTGGCGCTGTCACTGTTTCGGCAACTGGTTCTGCAATGGTAACCTTTGCAACTGTTTGTGCAATGGTTACGTTCACAGCTGTGCTCTGACTATAGCCTTCGTAATTATACACTGAAACTAAGTATGACCCAGCTTTATTCGTTGCTGCTGTGAAAGTATAACTTGCAGTTTTGGCTTCGCTGATTACTGCTCCGTCTTTGTACCACTGATATCCCAAGATTCCTCCTGTAGACACAACTGACAACGTGATGCTATCACCAACTCTGAAGTTTCCCCCAACTGGCTGTTTCGTGATCTTTGGAACTGATACTAACAGGACTTCTACTTCAGTACTTTCAACGTATCCGGCTGCATTGCTTACTCTAACCTTATATTTTGACCTTTCGGCTCCAGTCTTTACCACAAAACACATTGAATCTGTCGCCCCGCTGATTGCTACACCATCTCTGTACCACTGATATTTCAAGTTATCACCTGAAGCCGCCACAAACATAACGCTGCTTCGGCTAACGCCCACGTCTCCACCACCAGATGGCTGCATAAGTATAGTTGGTGCCCCCACGGCGGCTATGGCTGGAGAATCCACGGTTACAGGATTACTATAAACTTCACTATGATCACTACTCACCTTCACTTTGTATTCACCAACCTTGTCTGAATCCATAGCAAAACTATACTTGAATTCAGTGGCACCGCTGATCGCCGCATTGCCCTTGTACCATTGGTAATTCAGAATTCTACCATCACCAGTTGCCATCACAAACATAATCACGTGGCCACCTTTTACTTGAGAAGCACCTGTTGGTTGAAGCGTGATTTTTGGAGGATGGTAGGTTACTTTTGCAACATTACTGTAAACTGTACCAGCACTGTTGCTCACTTTAACTTTATACTTACCGACTTCAGATCCAAAAGACATGTAAACGGAATACGTTTCGGTAAACTCGTCACTACCATCGACCGCCTTATATTCCTTTTCAGCGCCGATCGCTTGATCGCCATTGAACCACTGAACCTTAACCAATCCACGACTACGCACAGTGTAACTTAAATTGACTGACGTAAATGGTTCTACTGCAATACTTTTTGGCTGCGACGTGATTATCGGAGCAACTAACTGGGTTACGTTGGCAGTAATACTTTTTGCAGAATCTATCTTAGGTGCTGTAACTGTCGGAAATTTTAAAACTCCGCCGTTGCCAATGGGAGTTGCATTGCCCCCTGGCGGGATGCCATCCATGTAAATTCCCTGACCTTTCAATGGCCCAGCTGTGATAGCCAGCACATCAAACTTAAATCGATAATTTTTACCACTGGCCTCACACTGTTTCGCCACTTCCGCGTTGCTATCTAAATTTGCGCTCGTAACACCAATAAAAGCCCCTTTTCCCCCTGGACCTCCGACATACACGTAAACATTAATAGATTCATTTGATTTTTTCGCACAAGCCCAACCTTCAATTATAACATTTCCAGTTTTTTGATCCAACACTGCAGTATCTATATTACCTTTGATGTCACTAGCTTGAAACCTACGACAACTTGCATATTTTGCTTTTCCTGATAATGCGCCACCTTTGCAAATTCTAATTTCTTCTGCGTTTTTACAATCTGTCGATACTTCTTCTCTGTAAGCAGTTACTGATGCTCCATCTTTAACATCTACATTTGGTGTACCTTCGAACTTACAGGAAGTGCTGCATGTTAAACTCATTCCACTGCTGTTATTTTGCGTATCAACTAAACCATCTTTACATTTGTAAGTTCGTTTTATTGATTCACAATTATTAGATGTAGGTGATGCAAAAACTGGAATATCCGCATTATGTTCAAATCTTTTTCCACCAAACTGACAAAACCTTTTTTCAGGCTGTGTTACTGGTTTTAAAGTAACTTTCACCGCTTCCGTTAATGGCAAACGAGCTTTCGCGAAAGGTACAATCGTGCCTACATATTGTGTGACTGTATTGATATCCATTGGCATAGATCCGTTAGGTGATTGATCTACAGTTCCATCAAAAGATATTGCTCGATTTACCTTCGAATCATCAGAACCACGTCGCACCAATGATTTACTTAATGAAGTTTGTGCAGAGATATTTTCTGCGTAATAAGTTGCACCATTCGCTAGCGTGGTAAGGATTGACGAATTTTGATTTATTGAAACCGTGTCACCAAGAGCGTAAGAATAGTAGCGCTGGTATTTTCCGCCGGCAGATTTCAGTTGATTATTTCCGTATTCACCATCCGTTTGAACATAGTCGAAGCCTTGCTTGCCTTCAGAAACATCAACATCAAAAATTCCGCCC
>CAZMVK010000064.1:0-15740 GCA_964569545.1 uncultured Bdellovibrio sp. | reverse complement strand
TCATATAATTTTAAAAACCTGCTAGCTTCTAAACCATTTGCTGCAAACATGTGTCCACTACCGCCGATAATTCCAAATGGCATATGATTTAAAAACATGTTTTCACGAATGATTTTTTTCTGATTGATGCCAAGATTTATCTCCCCTAAAGCGGCAGAGTATGTAACCGGAAGTTCCGGAAATACTTTCATCTCAAAATTATTGGAAAAATATTGAGGCACAGAAATGATATCAAATGGATTTAAAGGAGATTTTGGATTAATGCTACCTTGTACAAAATTATACCAGGTAACCCCTGGCATCTGGCCTAAAAATGGCGAATAGTCGCCTAGATTAACTTTACCCGATACAAAATTCATTCTTAATTTTTTTCCAAAATTCCAAACGACCTCACCAATGTCTTTAGAATCAAGAAATGTGTTTGTCACTGATGGTAATATCTTATTAGGAATATTATAGTACATCATTTTTTCTTTCGCATAGGTATGACCCACCATCGCCACCGATGTTGGCGAACACCATCCTTGCTCGATCTGATAATTGGTATTTTCTTTTTTATTTATATAATCCAATATTCGACGATCACCCTGGCTGTACAAGGGCATACCAGGATGTAAACAAGTGATATTTCCTGGCGTCTTACTACTACATGCTAACTCAAATTTTTCTGGCCATAATGGAACCTCTGCACCATTTTTAAATAAAAAAGATTTCAAATAGGGGCTAGTCGAGGTTATTTTGATTAAACTGCCAGGCGTTGCACGGAATATATTTTTAATCGGATAATACCCACTTCCAGGATTTCCATATTCTATATATAAATCTCCATTGCGGTATATAGCCTTATAGTGATAAAGGGCATTACATCCCGTAATCGGACTGCAAACACCTGCGGTGTTAGATGCCCAAAGAACATTACCAGAATCAGCAGATCGTAATACAAGATTTCCATCTTCTTGCATCATCAAAAATATATTTATAAATGTTAAATCTGACGATAAATGCAATCGCTGCCCTGACCTTAATTCAAAACCAGAAAAAATATTACTGGCTGACCAGGCTATACCCTCTTCACCGCGGATTTGCACATAAGGCCAATTATTCAGAAATTCGAGCTTAGCATTAAAAAAACCACTGGCATCAACACGATAGGTATCGCCATATTTTGCTGAACTGATTCGCAAAATTCCTTTATCAAAAGTCAGCTTGAATGATGAATCTTCTCCGGCTTTGTCACTGCATTGCTCACGACCAGCAACCTGCGCACAGCTTTTTGACATAACAGGAATACCAAAAACAAACCCTGGATTTCCTGGAAAAGTAAATTGACCTTTGTTCGTAAAACCAAGACCGCCCTGAACATTGCCTACATTCAAAGTTACGGGATTGTAAACGGGTTCACGATATAATAACCCATCAAAATATTTATAAAAAACATTAGGTAAATTTGAAATCGTCGAAAGCTTTGGATTTGCCGAATTAATATAAGTTATCAAAGGGTCAGGGCTGCTGGCACTTGAGAAAGCGAACATCACAGGCTCTGCTACACCACATTCTGTTTTTAAAAGCTGAGCATAATAATAACAAGCTTGATAATTTTTCTGAACATCATTGGCATTGGTTGCTGATTGATATAAATTCTGTCTTGCTTGTGCTGGTTTTTCGGACCAACTCATATTCTGAAACAATGGCCGACCACCGGCATATGGATCCTTACAAGTCGGACTGAGATTTACGTAACATCCTGGCTTAGCTAAACTGGAGGGTATATTTTGATAATCAACAGCTGCCTTGGCCGTTATCGAGAAAAACATTAAACCTGAAAATACGTAGCATAAATTGAAAATTGATTTTAATTTGATAGATTTATTTACCAATTTAAACCGCCGGTGTTTCCACGATGTTCATTAATGATTTGAACGAAAGGGTCGTCATCAAACATTGATCCGTTGCTGAGAGAGCATAACGACCCACTACATGAATCATCGAAGTTAGTAAATTCAGCGAAGGCACCAGTATTTGGGTCTGTATATTTCGTATAAGTGCTTTTTGTATTTGTTCCACCTTCAGGGCCACCACTTATAGAAAAACGTTCTATGACGTAATTATTCGAACCAGAATTAGAAGAAGGAAATTGAATAGAATTTAAATTAGGAAGTTGACCCGCTGATCCACCACTGTTTCCGTTGATTGAAATTGGGGATGACCCCGTAATTGTAGATGGGACTTTTGGAACTGCCACATTATAGAAATCTATCGAGCTAGTTGTACCATTGCCTTGACCTAAACTTGTCGATGCATTGACATTAACACCAGAATTACTTAAGCCTCCGCTCACAGAACCCGTGCTATTTCCAGAGTTATTACCACCACCACTATTAGACACAGTCGGTGCACCGCCAGTTACGGTTGAATTCGTAGTAGCGACGCTCGTGTTTCCCCCAAATTTTCCTGCTTTGAAATTTCTCCACGCAGCTTCGGAAGCACTGGCAGTTTGATTTATTTTTTGTTCGCTCAATGTTGCTTGATCAAGCATCGGGTCATTCTTAATCGCTGCTCGAGCTACGGCTTGCGTTAGCGTTTCATTTTGAGGGTTTTTAAGCTCCAGCATTTGATCTTTTAAATAACCCGCAAATCCCATCATGTTTGAAAAAAAATCCTGCCCGTTAGAAAAATCAGCCTGCAAGACTTTCCAACTGGTTGTTGCTGTCGATTGAGGATCTAACACTGCCTTTGCCATACCTTTCAAAACTCCAGGATCAGTAAGCATGTCTGCAGCCATCGGAATCAATAGAAACAACATAGTTGTCGCAGCAGCAGGTGCTGCTAATGTTGCCACGGCAGTACCACTAAACAAGGCTATCCCAAGATATGCACCGCCAGCCATGCCCACCGTGATTAAACCCGCGCCAAGAACTCCTTCGTTCAAGCTGGTCGCAGCCTGATTGATCATTTCATTTCTTTTCATCGGATCTTTTTCTAATTTCAATTTTTCGCTTAATTTGCTTGTCTCACTCAAAACAGATCCGACAATGGCCGCCGTACCAGCGCGTGCTGCAAACATTCGAGGTGCATTGCCGACGGTTACAGAGCTGAGGTTTTTGGGAGGTGACACTGGAGGAGTTAAGTTTTTTGGCTGAGGACCCATAGCATCGACAAAGGCAGCTCTGGCAATGGCATTTTTTCCTTTTTGTATTTTGTCACTATCACTTGCCACTGGCTCGGTTAAGTTTCTCGATCTCTCTTCAAGTGGAATAGAGGTATTAGGATTTGGATTCAGTGGTTTAAAATTTAGTTCACGATGACGAAAAACTTCGCCAAACTCAAACTGATTATATGGATCTCCACTCGTTACTTTGGGTACCCATTTGGTACCAATAAGATTACGTTCCCAGGAATGAACTGTAATTCTAGTCACCTCAGCAACTTCATAAATTTGATTCGGAAGTACTTCTCTTACAACTACCTCACGATGAGGCAAATCATATTTGACACCATTCTTATCAACTACTTTTTCTGGCATCTCAATGCCTTCGACATTTTTCATACGAAAGTTTTCTGTCACGAATTCTTGGGGTGGAGGTGGCGTATCACGCCCATAGCGGTCTGCAAATGTATTAATCGGCTTAACAATTCCGAATAAATAAGCTGACATTCCTTTAGAAATTAATAGATCAACTGGCTCTGAACTTAACGCAGTTCTAGTTGAAGAAGTTGAGACGACATTACCAGTAGAATTGAAAACATGATCATACACTGTTCCTACGCCGGCGGTTTGATTTGGAGTAGGCTTAAAACCCTCTTTAAATATGACATCTTGAGTTCTGGTATCAATCCGTTCGAGAATATCAAAAACTTCTACTTTGCCACCAAACAATGCCGCATTCGCACGAAAATCCTCGGGCGACATAACATCGCCCGGCTTATATTTACTTTGCAAATATGATCTCAGCTTAAGATTATCTTCGTAAGTAGGAAAAATAAAATTATGGCCATTCGATGTCGTCGCATTCAAAAAAAGTAGGTTCAATACAAGCCCGGGAATGACCACAGCAAAAAGAATTTTCAACCAGACTTTTAACTTACGAATTTTCATCAATACCTCACCAGTATTAATGATAGGAAATATAGACATAAATACAAATTGATTAATTACAACCCAACCCTTCGTATTGTTGATAGATCTAGAAACAATACGAAGGGTTGGGTTGATAATGATTCAAAATCACTATCAGCATGTCATGGTTTAACTTGCATATTAAAACGTTCTGGCATGGTTTAATATGCACATGAAACAAAAGAAATACTTTTTAAATGCTATTAAAGACGTTATTACTCGGAAAATGGCATTCATTGCTGGCCTTAGACAAGTTGGAAAAACCACTTTACGCTGTTGAATACAAAACAGGTGAAGGGTGGCAGGAAACTGGCTAGAAAAATTATTTCTAATTTTGAAAAATAGATTTCAACGATTCGATCTGCGCTGTTTTTTTGGCAGAATCGAGTTTGTTCAAGTTGATAAGTTTCCATTTTATTGCTGGCAATTTTTGTGCGTTTGATTCTCTGAATAGATTCCAATTTGGTTTGCCATCGAAAAATGAAAGCAAAAATTTCTTGTCGTCGCCATTCAAGTTGCTGTTGATTTCTTCGATTAATACTTCACGAGTTTTTACAAAATCTGCATAGTCAAATGCGATATTGGTCATCCCTTTGAAGTCTAAATCAAAAAGCGCTGATTGGTCTTGCAAAGTTGGCTTTAGCAGTTCATTGGGTGGCCGCTTGTGGCACATCAAATAGACTAAAAATCCAGTCATTATGTCCTTTGAAATTCCTTCGTTCTCTAGCAGCAACTTAACGTCGAATAAATCTCGTGGATGTTGTCGATCAAGAGCCGCTGCAATTTTTCCACCATAAAGATCTGGCATACTAGAAATTTGAACATCAATTTCTTTATCAAATTCAGAGCTCACTTTTGATTTTAAAGGCATAACCTTAAATGGATAAAGCACACCACGCAAAACAGGATTGGCTTCGATTTTCACCTGAACACCGTCACGACTCACAAATAGCTTAATATCCGTACCTTGCGACTGTCGAGAGCTAGGTGTAACTCTGGCGCCTAGTTGTTTTTCTAAGTCGAATTTTATTCTATTCAAGGCGTTTTCAGTTTTTTGCAAGGCCTCTTCGCGCGATTCATCGCCGAGATAAGTTAAATCCGCATCGACGCTAAGGCGTGGAAAATCTCTGACAAATAAATTGATAGCACTTCCACCTTTAAGAGAAAAACAAGACTCCCTTGCGATGTACGGCAGCACATCGAGCAAAAGAACAACTTGTGGATAAAATTTAGATTTCTTCATAGGATTCATCTTTCGGTACAGTTATATTATATTTTTTATCTAAAATGCCATTTTCAAATACAACGCGTTTGCCGCTGCCAAGATCTATTTTTCCAAGATTCAGCTTTTTAAACCAAGGATGATTTATTTTTTCAGCAAAATGCAAAAATAGCCTTTTTACCTTTAATGAGGTGCAGTTTTCTAATAGATGCTGAACCATACTTGAGCGAAGGGAAATCATGTTTTCCATGATTTCTTTAGCTTCGGCATAGGATGCAGATTTTGGTAGTTCATCTAAGTACTCCAAATAAGCTCGTTCCGGAGCTGAAACTATTATAGTCGCCTTATCAATATCAACGACGGTGAAACCGTTTGATTTTTTACCAAAGGCTAAATTTGATTTGAAAAGATTTTTGACTTTAAAATCCAACTTTACGTTCCAGTTATATTTTTTCATCCATGCTGGCAGAGCTTCTTTTTTATTCGACAGCACGACAACGCTTGTTTCTTTCATTTTTAGGTACTGAGCTTTGCCCGCAAATTCTATGGCTGATTTTCCACCGACATAAACTTCAGACTTTAATTGTTTTTGCAGACACTCAAGAGCCGCAGCCCAAGTGACTTCATCGCCTGATTTTTTATAGGCCCCAGTGCCTATGGCCTCGATCCAGTAATTGCTTTTGTACTTCTGGATAAAGTTAGCCCCGTATCCCTCGGCATTGAGCCAGACAGAACAATTGATTTTTCCGTCAGGCCAGTTTCGCATTAATTGGTTTAATTTTGTCTTTTTTTGTATACCCATGGTATATTTTTATAGAAATATTCAAACTATCGCAACAACTAAGTTTATAAAAATCGATAAGGATATACCCATGGTATATCCTTAATTCCCATATCAAACCGATTCACTATGGGTTCATACCTCGCCGCCTAACAATCTCCGCAATACATACGGAGATTATGATTTACTTTTGCGGAGAATACGGAAGACAAAAAAATATTCAAAAGAAGACCCAGTTACGAATAAATACTACCGATTATTGCGTTGTTACGCAAAAATCGGCAGTACTTACAGCCCACGCCTACGGCCTAAATCCCAGATTTTTGACTATAAGGTTATATATGAGCTGCCATATATAACTTTATAATTGAAAAGTTATATTAAAATGGCAAATACAACCCTATGAACCCTCCAGACCTACACCCTAAGTTTAAGCTATCCTATTAAAACAGCCAGAAAATCAAGAGCCCGCATGATTTTAGATCGTTAGCTCTAGTTTGATTGCTTGATAAACACAGTCCTGATTAACGGCAAAAGCTAACAATTATGAGCTCGATACAACAACCCTCTTTCCCACAAGTTAACTCTGCAAATCGAATAAACGTCCAAAAATTAGACGCTAATGCGCCCCAAAAACGCGTTGGCACGCTTGCATACAAACAGTTAGAGACTATTGACTGGTCATAGCTGTAAATTGCCAGAATAGGCATCGTAGATAAAGGCAAAATTTTAGATGAGCAAATCAACCAATAAGATATCCGATAAAATAACTAATAAAATAATCAGTGAAATTTCAAATTTCGAAATCGTAGAACCCAGCAATAAACTCTCGCAAGAAGATACTTTGCAATGGTTAAAAGCCAGCCATGTTCGATCGTCCCCAGAACAAGAACGGATCATCGATGTCTTGATAAAAAAATATGCGGTCAAACCAACACAAATTGCCACACGTTTTTTTGAACTGGATGATGTTTTAAATCAAAACTGGGACAGCATGAAAGTTTATAACATAACTGGAACAGGCCAAGATATTGGCGTTCGTAATGAAATTTTCTTGGAAAAATCTGAAAAGGTTTTTGCTAAATTTTATCCCGCACAATCGCTTGCCCCTGATCATATCATTCATGTGACTTGCACTGGATACATTTCACCCAGTGCTCCACAAAAATTAGTGACGCAAAAAAATTGGTCCCCGGCCACTGGCATCACGCATGCTTATCACATGGGATGTTATGCTTCTCTGCCAGCTGTTCGTTTAGCGCAAGGCCTGGTTGCCGCACGCAGCGCCGTTGAACAAAGCTCAAAGATCGATGTTGTACACACTGAAATGTGTGGTCTGCATATGAACCCGATGGACAACACACCTGAACAAATGATCGTGCAAAGTTTATTTGCCGATGGACATATTAAATACACTCTGACTGAACCGGGACAAAATAAAATTGGCTTTTCTATGCTGGCTTGCCAAGAACAATTGGTCGCAGATTCAAGCGAAGACATGAGCTGGATCCCATCTGCCTGGGGAATGAAAATGTCTTTATCACGCGAGGTTCCTGCCAAAATCAAATCCAGCATTATGCCTTTTCTCGAGGGCCTAGCCCAACAAATACCAGGTTGTTCGCTTGAACAAATTTTAAAAGAAGCATATTTTGCAATTCATCCCGGTGGTCCCAAAATTATTTCAAGCTTGCAAGAAACTTTAGAACTGCAAGATGATCAAATTGCTAATAGCAAAAAAATCTTACTGCAAAGAGGCAACATGTCCTCTGCAACATTGCCACATATCTGGAAAGATCTTTTGGAAAACAATTATCAATCTGGCAAGTTGGTTGTCAGTTTGGCATTTGGCCCAGGGCTGACAATATTTGGATCCATATTTAGGATGATTTAAAATGAAATTTTTGTTGTTAGCTCCGATGATTATTCAGGGTTTGTTTATGTTTGTAGATGAATTTTATTATCATCACAAACGAGGCCTGCCCCGTTGGGAAAGAATGGGACACCCTGCGGATACGATCTCTGTTTTGATCTGTTTTTTAATTCTTTGTCTGCTGCCTTATTCTGAAACCAATCTGTATTATTATATTGCGGCCTCTGCATTTTCTTGCGTATTAATCACCAAAGATGAATTCGTGCACAGTCAGGTCTGTGATAAAAATGAACAGTGGCTGCATTCAATGCTTTTTGTTTTACATCCCATTGTTCTATTTGCCGCCGGCATTATCTGGAAATCCGAACAAGATATGCAATTGTTGTATGTGCAAACAGCTATCATTTCAGTTTTTTTATTTTATCAAATTATTTATTGGAATTTATTTGCCACAAATTTACCGGAGGTTCCTGTGAGCTCAAAAGTTGAAATCAATAACCAGATCTATAATGAGCTTGGTGAACGTTGGTACACAGCTCAGGATGACCCTGTGGCGTTGTTACGAGCAGAATCCCGAACTATCGTACCATGGGTGCAATCTATTATCCCAGCCGACTCAAAGGTTTTAGACATCGGTTGTGGCGGTGGCTTTTTGACCAATCCAATGGCCAAAGGCGGCCTTGATGTTACCGCTGTCGATGTTTCCAAAGAAAGCCTTGAGATTGCAAAAAAATATGATTCGACACAAACAGTAAAATACATGGAGGCCGATGGTTACCACCTGCCCTTTGCGGATCACACTTTTGATGTTGTGACCTGCATGGATATGCTTGAACACGTTGACCGCCCAGGTGATGTGATCAAAGAAGCTGCCCGAGTTTTAAAACCGCAAGGTTTGTTTTTCTACCATACGTTCAATCGCACTTTTCTGGGTTGGTTTATTGCTATTAAGCTTGTCGAGTGGTTTGTTAAAAACACGCCTAAACACATGCACCTGTGGCGAATGTTTATTACGCTGAAAGAAATGAGCCAATATTTAAAAGCAGCGGGTTTTGAAAATGTTGAACTTAAAGGCTTAAGCCCCAATCTCAGTAAATTAAGATTGCGAGATTTTTTAAGCGGCTCAGTCCCTGTCGGATTTGATTTTCGTTTATCAAATGACAAAACCGTAACCTATCTAGGTTACGCACGAAAAACAGACTGACGTTGAGAAAAAAAACTGCCAGAAATTTGCTGATCATTAACACCATTAAAAGACTGTTTCCAGCCAGGCAACCAGCTTGCTTCTGTTGGCAGCCAATGATTTGCAAAAATTTGCGCGACCTCTAGCCTTGGTGAAAACTTCTGAACTTGTTCATCACTGGCAAACAACAATGCACATTGGCCATAATAACTGTTGTTAGTCCAACGAACCATTTCATGAGTGTATTTCACAGGTGATAAAAAAATCACCGGTGCGCCCAAACAATCCTGATACAAGGTCGAACAATGGGTTAAATCCTGGATCACAGCAGGCGAAACCTCGACATGACCATCAATGAGATCAACACTCATCGACAGCAATTGTTTTGCTTTTTGCTGTTGCAGATTTTTCTGTAAATCCAAAAGACGTTGATATTCTGTCGCTGGAAATATTTGTTTAGGCCAAGACTGAATCGCAGGTAAAAATATTTTTTTAAAATTTTCCAAATGCGATTCTAACAATAAAATATTATTCACGTTCCATGGCAACCGGCCACCTGACAACAAACACGCCGTTACCAACTGTTCAATATCTTGCACTGTCAGCTCTCGCATCAACAATGCTGAATTATGGTAAGCACTGTGAACTTGCAAACGTTTCATGCCTGCTACAGCCTTGCCAATCACCATGTCAGCTGTTGTCGATTTACCAGAAAAGATAACTGCCTGGATCACGGGATGAGTCACCAATAATTCACCCAAGGCCTCATCCCCACAAAAAACATGAATCAATCCAACTGGCAATTTACCGACGGAAAGATCTGATTCTTGTAAAAACCCTTGCAGGGATTTTTGCAAAACCTCGGCTACGATTTTATTTTTACGCGAAACTTTTACGAAGACACCATTACCCGCCAGCAAACAGGGAACAATTTTTTCCATAACAAAACGAAAGGCAAAAAAATTGGGCGAGATCAAACTGAATAAACCCAAGGGGTAACTGTAAGGATCTACCGTCGTAGACAACATTTTTTCCAATTGATTCCATAATGGCGTCAGTTCATATTTCTCGACCTGAGCCGCAGAGAAAATTTGTAATTGTTCTACATTTATTTTCTGTAATTCATTTCGGAATAAATTTATTTTTTCATTTTGGTATGAATTTATGTTTTTTTGGGTTGAATTTTTCTGGTGTGAATCTACACTTGTTTGATCTTGCGATAAATGCTGCGATAAACTTTCGTTAACTTTTAAATTATTACCATCTAAATTATTACTATCTGCTTTGCCAAGGACATTACAATCTAATTTACCAAAAGCTAAAATATCGCTTAATTTATTTCCTGCAAAACTCTCGCTAGTTTTTAAATTTTCAATCCATTGCCTCACGGCAGATTGTCTTTGTTCATAAGACAACTGCGCCCAATCCAGTTGGGCTTTTTTAGCTGGCTGAATGGCGCGAATAAAATCAAGCTCTGAATTTTCAGTCAACATGAATACCTTTGGATTAACGATAAAATTTAAGTAAAAATGTACCGCGAACCATCGTTAAATTTTCGCAATGCAAACGACCTTGAATCACAGGCCCTTGCAACAAAGTGCGCAGTTCAGAAAAAATATCAATACCATGATCATCCAACGGACGAACCAAAACATAAGCCTCACCCTCCATGGCAAGGCAATAATCAATAGACTCAATAAGCTTTGCAAAAGTCGAATCCAAATAAAACCGACAACGGTTTTTAAATTCTGATGGCGACATCTTTCCTTGCTCTGGAAAAAAATACGGAGGATTGCACAAAATCAAATCGTAATGATGATGAAATTTTTCATCTTTCATTAGTTCTTCGTAATTCATTTCTAAGAAATTGAAATTCTTGTCGACCAACTGAGGACGACGCAACAAAACCATTTCTAAATTTTTCTCAAAATATGATTTATAGGTATTTTGAATTTCAACAAAATCAATTTTTTCAATCTCAGGCATATGGTATTGAAAATCAAATCCAACAATCCCACAACCAGCACACAAATCTAGAACCTGCATTCGCGACAAAGATTTCGATAAGGGGTCACCCTCACCACCTGCATCACTAGCCTCGCCCGCAGCAACCAATCGCAAACGACGCATCGGACGTGAACGTAAATGTTGAGAGACCTCCCAAGCCATCTCGACCGAGTCCAATGAAAAACGATACTCTTCTGGTTGAGCGTATTGGTATGTGAATGGGATTTCAGGATTTCTATCCATTAGGCCTCAAGATGTTGAAGAATCTTTTGCTGAATCTCTTTCATTTCTTGTTCAGATCTTTTTTGCGCTTTAGAAAAAGACAAATCAGCCATCGACCAAGCCGGGATCAGGTGCAAATGATAATGCTGAACCTCAAACCCAATAGCGGCCGTCAAGACCCGCGGACAACCCGTGGCTTTAGCAATGGCTTTACCAATTTTTTGCGCGTTGGCGCCGACACGAGCATAGATCTCTGCCGGCACATCAAACCAATGATTGACCTCTTGTTTTGGAATCACCAAACAGTGACCCACATGAATCGGCTCAATGGTTAAAATCGCAATTGTTAAATCATCTTCAAAGATTTTATAACTTGGAATCTCACCTTGAATGATCTTGGTAAAAACAGAAGCCATCTTATCTCTTTTCCAAAGGTGACCATTTCAAACCAGCTTTACCAACCCATTTTCCACGTGGACGATAAATTCTGTTATTAGCATATTGCTCCATCGCATGCGCGATCCAACCACTGATACGTGAAACTGCAAAAATAGGAGTGTAGATATCTATCGGAATCCCCATGCTATAATAAACAGTCGCCGAATAAAAATCCACATTCGGCATCAAACCTTTTTCTTTGTTCATAGTATCATCAATCAATGTCGACATTTCATACCAGTGATGCTCACCAATTTTAGCTGTTAACTGATCACTGATTTTTCGTAAAATCGCAGCACGTGGATCACCATTTTTATAAACACGGTGACCAATGCCCATGACTTTTTCTTTTGCTGCCAAAGCATCTTTAACGAACTGCTGAGCTTTATCCATAGTGCCGATTTTTTTAAGCATCAACATCACTTGCTCATTAGCACCGCCATGCAAAGGGCCTTTTAATGCGCCTAAAGCAGAAACAATGGCAGAGTGCAAATCACTCAATGACGAAGTCGTCACACGAGTCGCAAAAGCAGAACAATTCAATTCATGATCCGCATGCAAGATCAAACAAGTATCAAAAATCTTAACCATCTCAGCCGTAGGTTCTTGCCCACCCTTAAGCATGTACATAAAATTCCACGCCAAAGATTTATCAGATTTTGGTTTCACTGGCTCTTTACCATGACGAATGGCTTCGAAAGCACAAACCAAAGTTCCCATTTTAGCAGTCAAACGCATTGCTTTATGCGAATTAGCCTGAGGTGAGTTGTCATTAGCCTCTGTATCCCAGTGAGCCAACAAAGAAACCGCGGTACGCAACCAAGCCATTGGATGAACTTTGGTCGGAATGGTTTTTAAAACAGTGATGAAATCTTCTGACAGAGTCATCTCACGAGACAAGTCCTGGCGAAATTGTTCAAGCTCGCTGGTTTTTGGCAGACGATCATTCCACAACAAAAATGTGGTTTCTTCGAAAGTCGAATTTTGCACAAGATCTTCGATCAAATAACCGCGGTAACACAATGAAGAGTCCAAAATAAAAGAAACTCCAGTTGAACAAGCAACAACGCCTTCTAAGCCTTTATCTAAAGCGCCTTCATAGTTTTGTACTTCTGCCATAATCTACCTTACTCCTGATTCCATCTGTTTTTGTTAATGCTCAATAATAGAACTTATCTCAAAAATATCTCTTACTGCAAATAGCTAAATTCAGATTACTTGCTAAATATTTTTCTTTGCCAACTTAATAACCTTGTCTTTGACCTCAGTCACTAGAACTGTTTGATCACGCAATGGCTCGTTAATGCCTGAAAACTTTTCGACCTGATACAAAATTTCGTTTCTAACATCGTGCACACTGCCACGAGTGACGGATTGTATCGACTGGAGCAATCGCTCTTTACCAAAAACAGATTTGTCATTCTTATCAGCAGCAACAGCCGACAACACACCCTCGGTCAGTAAAATCAATCTATCGCGAGGCCCCATTTGCAGAGTATGAGCCAATGGATTTTGAGCAAAATCTTTTTGCAATGGGCCAGATGACGGCTCAAGCCAAGAAGGTGAGCCCCCATGCGGAACGTAAACCCCAATGATATTACCGACCAAACAATAGCTGAATTCATAATTGCGTCGATCCATCACTCCGTAAAACACACTGGCCAAATCTTGTTTTTGCATATTGCTGCTTAACTCTTGGGCCATTTGCAAAATGACCTTGTCAGGACCCAAGCCTTTGCGGGCCTCCATCTGTGCCGAAAGTTTCATCAGGATCGACAAAAACAAAGCCGACATAGTATAACCAGAAGAGCTGGATAAGATCAGACCAAATTTCAAACGATCATCGTGTTCGAAAATATCAAAATAATCCCCGCCGGATTTTGTTCCAGGCAAAAACTTTGTCGAAAAATCCACCCCTGAGATATGTGGAATTTCAGTAGGTGATAAATATTTTTGTAAAACCGCAGCCATTTTCAACTCATTGGTTAAATCATAAATGATTTTCTCCAAGGTCGAATTGGTTTTTTGCAGCTCCATTTTATATCTGAGTGACTCGGCACTTTTAATTGATAGTTCTTTTTTAAGTTCTACAATCTGTGCCAGCAACATTTCAATTTGATCTTGATCCTTGGCCATGAACACTGTCCCTTGTTGTAACTGAATTCAAATGCAGAAGATTCGAGACTCTCCTGCGTGTTTTAGAATAAATCGAGAATAGAATGGATTCTATTTTTATTTCAATTATTTGACTTAAGAAATTAATTGGTGATTGTAGTCTCGACCTTGGGCTAGAAGGCGGCTTAACAAATCAAGGCGAGTTGTCTTTTCTTTGAATATTTTCAAGTTCATTTTGAATAAGTAATTTAATTTTCTCATCCTCGGTAACATTTTTTAAATACCCAAGAGTATTCTCGACATGCACATCATCCGAGTTTTGTTTGATGTAATATATTAAACGGCCATATTGATAATCTTTATCTAGCTCTTTATCATCTTTAGAGATTTGTTCAAATTGCTTTATAAAAAATTTTTCAGAATTTTCTTTGTTCTGCACATTGTCGTCTAACAATTGATAGAAGTGATCACGTTTAGCTGCTCGTTGCAGATATGGCGTTTGCTCTATATCTGTTTCTATTTTTTGAATTTCATCTATTGGATTTTCGATCAAATTTGCAGTTATTTGTTTTTCATCTTGCACTACTGGAGCTGATAACATTTCAGTTTGATTATTGGCTACCCTATTTTCGTGATCAACAACGACCTTTACATCACTTAATAAAGTTTGATTATTTTGCTCATTGTCGTTTTCGTTTGATTCTTTAATCATTGCTTGAATTTGTTTTTCACTGGCAGCTGATTTTAAAATATATCGATACGCCGTCCAGCCACAAAGCGAAACAAAAAGAATAACAATCAAACGCATGACTTAGCCTTTATCCGTATTCGTTTTCAGATTAGCTTGTTTGTTATGTTCATCATATTGATTTAAAAGCTGTGCTAAATCTTGAAAATAATCACCTTTCCTAAGGCTGAATGGTCGATATTGATTTTTTTGCATTCGATCCATCAAATTGGTTTTTAAATTATGCACTGGCCCTGCAATTTTATGCGACATCGATAAACCATAAACCACAATAATTGTCGTAGCTAAAATCAAAGACACCGTGATTATTTGTCCTAAATAAATACTTTGCTGATCTATTAATTTAAAAAAAATACTGTTTTCAGCCAATCCAGATTCTAAACCAATTTTTTTCATCTTATATGCAAAATAAAGACTGGCACCATAAATACTGATCCCAACAAACAATGCAACACAGAGATTTATTAAGATATATTGAATTTGAAATTTGGGATCAATCAGAATGACTTTGCGTTTATTTTTTCCGAGAAACATTCAATATCCTTCTCTTCACTTTTGGCCACCATGCAAATGGATCATCATGATGGCCGCAAGTTTTTAATATGTTTTTTCTAGAACGAAAGTGCCTTTGCCGCTTGAACCTCTTTGGCAACCGTATATTCTTGTCCCTGATTCAAACTCTCTTTTTTGCATGTCATTTTTAGGCAAACGAATCGGCTGCAATTTTACACTAACAATCAAAATATCGTACGCGATCGGCGGCAAAATAGAAGCTAAAATGCTGCGTTTATTGAAAGTGGATTTTCAAATCATCTATTGAAAAGTTTTGATCAAAACTAATTTTACTAGCTGGAACTGTAAGCGGAATATGAATGTTACTGATTACATGGTAGTTAAGAACAAACGATTCAACAACTTTATCATCGGCAATTACGGTCACAGTTTGAGAACAATTCGTGCAATTTCCTGAGGCTTTAAAATCGGGCATGCCCCAGGTTTAGTTGAAATTTAAAGGTTGAGTGGCTCAACCAATCTGT
>CAZMVK010000063.1:0-18417 GCA_964569545.1 uncultured Bdellovibrio sp. | reverse complement strand
GTTCTGCTGGTAAGTTTTTTTTGTTACGCCAAAATTCTAAAAGCGATTTAGATATAATAATAATTATCGTCATGTAGAATAAGATTAGAATTCCCAACCCCCAATTTATAATTAATACCGCAGGCGTTGAATCGTAGCGAGAGTAAACGGAATTTGAAAAGTCTCCAAATATAAGCTTTATCCCGCGTTGTAGTTTACTTTCTTGTGCAACACTAGGAGTATTCATTGATAGGGCTTCTGTCGCAATATTTAAACTTTTGCTGCGGCCATTATTCATGCTTTCGAATAGATTCTTTTCGCTGGAAAATGTTGCCGGATGAAATTCCGTACCAACATAACCTACAATTTTTCCCCAAGTAAAAACCCAGGCCTTGTGCTTAACCGAGTTGTAATCATTTTTCATAGGTATGAAAAAACCTACGAGTAGAAATAAACATGGTAAAATTAAATTTTTCTTATTTTTTGAAAGTCTAAAAAGCATAAAAAGTGCAACAATACCTATGACTGAGGCGGCGGTGGCGCTCAGAGAGCCAGAGATATTTATAATATACCCGCACATTATATGTAGAATTGCACTCAGGCATACGGGCATTTTTTTAAATATTATTGCTACAAAAAAAATAAACATGAACAGAGTTAGAGAAATGGGGTCTCCGACTAAACCAAGCGGCCTTTGTCCACCCAGTAGAGTTTCTTTTAAAAAAAGTATTTGAGCTAAGGCTGCAATGGCGTTCATTAGTCCTGCATATAAAAAGATATCAAATAAATAATTGTTTTTATTTAAACTCCATAAATACAAGGATGGCGTTGCAAGAAAAACTAAAAATACATTTCGTACATAGTGCTGACCCCAATCATTAATACTTTTAGCAAAATAATGAATGGCTAAAATTGTCGACAAAGACAGTAGCCAAATCAAAAAAACAAAAAAATGAGAACTAGGAGTTTTTTTTGACCATTTTTTAAGCGAAAAAAAAGACAGACAAATTAAAACAAGTATAAAATCTTTAATGAAAATATAGAAAACAGGGGCCGTAGGTTTTAAATGTCCTACGAAACCTTGCAGATAATAAAAGCGTCCACAAAAAAATATGAAAATTAAAATGGAAACTTGTAATACGCAATTAGAGCTTATGTTTTTTATAAATGAATACATGTAGAGCCTTTGTTTGGAGTTTAGGCTAGATTATTTGAGTAGGATAGGCAACTTTGAATGGATGATTTTCTTCATAAATGCCTGACAAATAAATAGACATTAAATACAGCTTTATTTGTTCCCGTTTTTTTTGATTTTCAAATCAAAGTCATTTTCAAATTCAGCACAAAGTGTTCAACAGCTAATCAGTCAAATGCGAATCGCAACAATATTTCATTTTGACTCTATACTTTCTGCTAGATCGTCCGATCTATTATGTCAGAGACTAAAGTCTAGCAACAGACCAGAGACAAAAGTCCAGGCTGATAAACTAAGGAGAGTTCGATGATGAAAAACACGAATCAAAAAATCAAAGCGTTTGGTCGTTTGAGTGTTTTGTTACCATTGGCGTTCATGATGATGGGCAATCAAAAATGTCAAAAGCAGGCAGCAGTTGAGCCACAGAGAGAGTTGCGTCGTCGAGTACAGCTAGGGGCCATAGAAGCTCCAGACATGCCATTGCCAGATGGCGGTTCTTTTGATTTTAAATTTGCTACCAATGCGCAAATGTTTGAAGTTTTAAAAAACACCAAATCTTTTGCCACCTCAACGATGACAGCTGGAGCAACTTTGGATCCAAGTCAGATGTCAGATGCCGACAAAAATGCATTCAATCAGTGCAATGACAGCAGTCAGCAAGAAAACTCTAACTTTATGATGTCGCAAACGGCGGCTTGTATGGTCAACATGCCGCAAGGTGTGGTGAACGGTCAGATCGTGAATTTTCAATTAACAACAGCAGGTGGTTTGACAGTGGCTTTGCCACAATTTGCGAATCTTTCAGCAGGTGTGGGAATTAAAAAAGCCACACTTACTATGTCGATGCAGGTTAATGATCCCTTGATTCCAGGGAATAACATTGCGGCGACCACGGCCAAATCCAATCAGTACGAAAGAAATTTGAATTTCTCACTGAATCTGGGGATTTTCTCAATCGGACCAAGCATGTATTATAAGTCTGATTTAGCAGACGTTGTGAAGAGTGCATTAACCAATGCTGTTGATGAATTAAAGTCGCAATGGAATCAGGCAGAACCTTGGTATGCAACAGTGATGAAAAACTGTGATGCAGCCATTATGATCAATGCCGGAAATGCAACTGATGCCGGATTGCAAGTCGGTGATATTCTTGAAGTTTACAATGTATGGTACAATTGGTCTGGAGATGTTTGCCAATCCACTTTGATGGGGGCAATGAAATCCACAACAACTCCAATAGCCACAGTGCAAGTAGAAATTGTGGGCAATACTTTTTCGCAAGCACGTATCATTCAGCAAACAGGTGAAAAAATTCTGCCAGGAGCCAGAGTTTATGTACAAAAACTAATTCAGCCTCAGGCTGCTGCTGCGGCTCCTGTTGCGGCAAAATAAGCAAGGTTGTTTTCTGCTCGGGGCAGTGATACATCATGCCCCATGTTTTCAGGAATAGTTGAATCCGTTCAGCCCATTTTATCTGCTGAGAAATCCTTTGCGAACTCATCATCACAGGCTTCGCCAAAACATGGTGAGGCCTCATCGATTGAAGAATCATTCGTTATTCGTATCCAAGTTCAAAGACCTGCAGATTTTGACGACATCAAATTAGGTGATAGCATCGCTAATGATGGTGTTTGTTTAACGGTTGAGGCTTTTGACGTAAATTGGATTCAGTTTGCCTTGGCTGCGGAAACTCTGCAGGTTTTGCAGTGGAATTCTTTTTTACGAAATCCTCAAGCTCTTATCGGTCGCAAATTAAATCTTGAACGTTCGATGCGTTTGGGTGATCGCATTCACGGTCATTTGGTGACCGGTCATGTGGATTCATTAGGTCAAGTTGTGCGTTCTGAAGCACAGGGCGAAAATTGGTTTTTAGATGTGCAAGTGTCGGCCAGTGTTTTACCTTTCGTTTGGCGAAAAGGCTGTGTCACATTGAACGGCGTAAATCTCACAGTTAATCAAGTTGCATTGGCTGCAGATAAACAATCAGCAGTGGTCAGCGTGTGTTTAATTCCAGAAACTATCAAAAGAACAAATTTAACTTTTCTTAGTGTTGGCGACAGGCTCAATGTTGAGCCCGATTATTTTGCCAAGTCTTTAGAAAAAATGTTGGAGGCTCGTGGTTATGACTCTTTCAAAAAAAACTGAAGCACATTCTTTTGATCCCATCGAAGATTTGATTCATGACATTCGTGCTGGGGAAATGGTTTTGTTGGTTGATGATGAAGACCGAGAAAATGAAGGTGATCTAGTTTTGGCGGCTGATCATGTGACTCCTGAGCTGGTAAATTTTATGGCCGTCGAGGCTCGGGGTTTGATTTGTTTGGCATTGTCTCCAGAGCAAATTCAGCGTTTGCAGTTGCCACAAATGGTTCGCGATGAAAATAATTTTTCACCAAATAAAACGGCTTTTACCGTCAGTATCGAGGCTTCATCTGGAGTTAGCACTGGGATTTCCGCAGCCGATCGAGCGCATACAATTCGTGTGGCCTCTCATCCTATGGCGAAACCATCAGATGTTCATATGCCAGGACATATTTTTCCAATTCGTGCGCAATCTGGTGGTGTACTGAAACGTGCCGGTCACACCGAGGGCAGTGTGGATTTGGCAAAACTTGCAGGTTTAAATCCAGCTGCTGTAATTTGTGAAGTCATGAATCCAGATGGCACTATGGCGCGAGTTCCAGATTTGAAAAAATTTGCGCAAAAACATCAAATTAAAATCGGTACCATTGTGGATTTAATCGAATATCGATTGTCCCGAGAAAATCTTGTCGAAGAGGTTTTTAGTTCTGCATTGCCTCAGTCCTTTCCAAATTTTCGTGCGAGAGTCTTTCGCAGCCGTGTCGACGGCGTAGAACATCTGGTTTTACAAAAAGGCGATGAGATCCCAAGCGACAAACCAGTGATGGTGCGTGTGCAGGTTGAAAATCCAACCCGTGATTTGTTCTCATTGCTTTCAGGTGAGGCCTCATCTTTGCGCGCATCTTTGGCGAAAATCGAAGAAGAAGAGCATGGTTTGATTTTGATTTTGCGTGGTGAAAATCAAAATTCAAATTTCAGTCGCGAGCTGAAATCAATGTTAGGTCAAGGTGCTCCTAGCGAAATGGATGCACGTAATTATGGTATTGGTGCACAGGTTCTAAGAGCTGTCGGTGCGCAACGTATTCGACTTTTGACGAATACAGTAGAAAAACGAGTCGGTTTAAAGGCATTTGATTTGGAAATTGTAGAAATCATTTCTCTGCTCTGAAGTTTAATTAGAAATCATTGTCAAAAGACTCGGGGTAAAGACCCTTGGGTTTCTTGAATTGATGAGATGGAAATTTGTACCTTTGTGGTGAATCAGCTGAGGCAGTTTTAGAATAGACTCAATATTTTTTTGAGTATTTGAAATTGAAATAAAAATGAGATTCAGTTTTTAAAAAATAAAGTAACTTATTAAGGAGGCCATAAGTATGTTTACCAAGAAACGAGAGATTTTGATTTGTATTTTGTGAAGTCCTACGAAGGACTGGCTAAAAGCCAATTCGAGGAGGACTTCGCAAAATACAAATCAAAAGATCCGTTTCGACTAAACATACTTATGGCTTCCTTAATAAGATCCTTTGAATAAGACATGATTTCTAACAAAAAAGACCGCAAAAGTCCGGAAAGCAAACCAGGTAATTCTTAGCTGAAAATAAATTAGGCATAGAGCTTGAACTGCGCAACCGAGTCTCGAAAGAAAAGACGCAACTAGCAACAAAAGAACCTGTGGGAGGTCTCTAATGAAAGCCTATTTATATCAACTCAACCAAACTTTTCCTAAATTTGAATTAGAAGAATATTTCACAATTGGCGAAGACTCTTCCTGCAATTGGCGCATCGACGAGGCCAGCTCTCGCCACGCACATATTATGTATCGTGAACCTCATTTTTATTTAAAAGACAGTCGCTCAGAGGCCGGCACTTTCTTAAATGATCAACGAATTCAAGAAGCCCCTCTACAAGAAGGTGATTGGATTCAAATTGCAAATCAAGAAATTCAATTTTCAATATTAACACAAAAAGAACAAAAAACTTTTTCATTAAAAAGTCGCAATCAACAATGGAATGAAAAATTGCAACAACTGACCTCCGTCGCGCAAAGCGAACATTCGATTTTAATTCTTGGCCCATCAGGAACCGGAAAAGAAGTCCTCACGCAAGCCATCCACAAAACCTCAAAAAGATTTCGCGGCCCTATTGTTTGCGTCAACTGTAGCGCACTGAGCGAATCACTCATTGAAAGTGAATTGTTCGGTCACACCAAAGGCAGTTTTACCGGCGCAATCAACGATCGTAAGGGAGCCTTTGAAGCCGCACGTGGGGGCACCTTGTTTTTAGATGAGATTGGCGATTTGCCATTACATCTTCAGGCCAAATTATTGCGCGCCCTTGAAAACAATGAAATCCGCCCAGTCGGCAGCGATCAAAATATTGAAACTGATATTCGTGTTATCGCCGCCACTCACCAAAACTTGATCGAAAAAGTTCACACAAAAGAATTTCGTGCCGATCTTTATTATCGTTTGAATGTGATTACATTACAAACACCAGCCTTGATCGATCGCATGGAAGATTTCGAAGAGCTGCTTTACAGTTTTGCCAAATTAATGAAAGTTCGTTTTAGTTTTGCCGCCATTCAAAAATTAAAAAATCACAGCTGGCCAGGCAACATTCGAGAGCTGCGCAACTCTGTCGCTAGGGCCTCGGCCCTATTCCCTCGACTGACCATTGATGAAGACATGGCCGAACAAGTCATCGACAAAGTTTATCTTGAAAAACATTCTGACGAAATCAAAGAGGCCTGCCTGCAACCACTGCCAATGATCAAAGAAATGGAAAAACAATTAATCATCCGCAAGCTTGCCGCCCATAAAGGAAATCAAAGAAGAACAGCTATGGATTTAGGTCTACCCAAATCTACTCTGCATGATCGCTTAAAAGCTTACAATATTGACCCAAGAAGTTTCGCTAGATAATTGCTGATACAAATTGCGTCCTACGCGAACAAACAGCAATGAGGCCGAAAATAACTTAAGAGCTAGCGATTATCGCCTATGAAATATTCTTCATTAACTATCGCCAGAGTGATCCTTAAAATATGGATCACTCTGGCACATTATTTAAAATTATTTTTCGACAAAAATGCTGTTTGTTTATTATCGTTTTAATAAGGATTTGATAAAATCTACGGTTTGACGATCACAGTTTTGATGAAAATTTTCTTTACAGCACCCGTCGTTAAAAAATTATTTAAAACTTTTTTTAACTTTTCACACACCATTTGTTTACCTTCAGAAGATTCAACTTCATCAAAGTTAAACTCTTCAAGTTCTCTTTGCATCAGGTCGCGAACCTCAACCTCGCGGTCTTTGATTTCAATCGCTACTTCCGGGATCATGCCTTCGATATAAAATTCAAACGCTCCCATTGGATTGAGTCCTGATTTTGGCGATTTTCTTAAATTGACCACCATTTTAGGTAACATGATGATGTTGTCAGAAACTCGCAAGTTTTCATAAAACGGCTCGAGCTCTTCGTCGTCATAAATGACGGTTTCTCCTGCCACTTTTTCAAAAGATGTCATAAACAATTCCGTTTTATTTGCAATAATCCCGTGAGTCCAACTGCGATAAATAAAAAATCCTGTACCAACAACCAATACCAGCGTTACAAAAAATAAGATTTTAAGTGGCTTTGATAAACCCTTGAACTTACCCAACCACTTACTGATAAAATCACCTAAGGCATGCAAGACAGCCTTTACACCACTGACCAAATGGTCTTTACCGTCTGTGCGCAAAAAATAAATGAAATTTTTCAAATGCACTGAGATGGCTTGCATCATCGATGACAATGCAAAAGAAAATTTGTTTGCTTTGATATTAACCCAAGGCAAAAATGGCATTACCTTCAGCATCAATACTGAAGCTTTTCCACCGTGGCGCCATCTGTCTTTTTCTTCATTGAGCTCTTGCTCTTCGCTGGACATTATTATGGCTGGAAGAGTTAAAGACTTATCGGATCCAATCTCATTCATTGATTGCGCAAAAGTCGGATCGGCCTCGTTGATCGCCTGATCAATATCAATTTCAGTCTCTGCTTCGGCGGCAGCTGTCGCAACTGAGTTTTCTGCAACTTCAGCTTGAGTAGAATCTTTATTTTCATTTTTTTGTTCTACGTCAGCCACCGAAAATCATTTCTCCCTTTTGTTTCTTAACCTTATCTGAAAACAAACTTTAAGACGAGGAAAAGACAAAACAAAACTCGACATAAGTCTTGCTCACCAGACAATGACGTGGTGACAACTGAAATTTTGTGAATTTATTAAGAGAGCCATAAGTATGTTTAGTCGAAACAGATCTTTTGATTTGTATTTTGTGAAGCCCTCCTCGAATTGGCTTTTGGCCAGCCCCCTTAACAATCAGGAGGATGATAACAGACCTGCTATAAAATGATTTTAGCTGAGAATAATAAATGCTAAACTGTTCAAGAGGCCTGAAAAACGAAGTGATCGAGCTATGAAAAATAAGCTGAAAGAAAAAAAGATGAGAAATAAGATTGGAAACCATATGAGAATCTTTGCGAAACTAAATATTCATATTTTGAGAGATCAAAACATTCTAAATAAAACCATGGACAGCATTATGGATCGCATCCTTAAACATAAGCAAAAAAATATTTCATTTTTTTCTCAAATAAAAAAACAGTTTTTTCTAATTTTTAGCTCCGCTTTTTTATTTTCAGGCTGCATGGTGCTTCGCAGTCACGACAGCGGTTATTCATCTGGGTCTGGTAAAATGCAAAAGACCTCATCTACTATCAATTCAACAAAAGGTGCGGATGATAACGATGAACGATTCAATGTTTCACAAAAAACAAAATTGAAACAAATGGAAAATGGCTTAACCACTAAAAAAGAAATTGATCAGTATTCCAAGTCTTTGCCATTTTTCAATACCACGCAGGAACGTCTTGATTTTTTAAGCCAACCTGGATTTGAAGCCCGACAAAGATGGCTATCAGAAAAAAAGTTTTATCAACGTTCAAACCTTGTACAAAGTGAAATGAAAGATCTGGTCGAAGCCCAAGATATTTCAGTCGGTATGCCACAAAGTCTTGTGCGAAAGTCTTGGGGAGAACCCGAACGAATTGATGTTTCTGGGAATCCAGATTTTCGCAACGAACGATGGCTTTACCACCGTCAGATTTCCACACCCGATGGATTTAAAACAGAAAAAAAATTCGTCTATTTTGAAGGTGGCAAAGTCATCGGCTGGGAGCTTGAATAAATATCAAGTCTCACCCCAGTTTTTACCTATGCTGGCGTTGACCTTTAATGGTACCGATAATTTTGCTGCGGACTCCATGATTTCAATCACAGCTTTTTCGTATTTGTAAATATTGTCTTCGTTGTCTTCAAAAATCAATTCATCGTGCACTTGCAAAATCATTGGCAATGGAATGTTTTTTTCAACATCAATCATCGCTTTTTTCACAATGTCCGCAGCCGTTCCCTGAATCGGAGCATTGATCGCCGCTCGTTCACCAAATTTTTGAATGGCAACATTTTTAGATTTCAATTCATCCATATAACGTCTACGACCGTAAATAGTCTCGACATAACCTTTTTCTTTCGCACTAGCGATGGTATCTTCGATATAATTTTGTACTCGTGAAAACTTTGAAAAATATTTTTTGATAATCTCAGAGGCTTCACCACGAGAGATCCCCAGGTTTTCTGCCAAACCAAAAGCTCCCTGACCATAGGCAATACCAAAATTCACAGCTTTGGCTGTTCGTCTTTGTTCGGAGGTGACTTCAGTCAAAGGCACTGCAAAAACTTCGGAAGCAGTGGCCGCATGAATATCTAAATCATCCTGAAATGCTTTCATTAAATTTGGATCTTGAGAGAAATGCGCCAACACACGCAGCTCAATCTGGCTGTAATCCACTGATAATAACAATCGTCCTGGCTCTGCCACAAAAGCTTCGCGCACACGGGCCCCGCGCTCGGTGCGAATTGGAATATTTTGTAGATTCGGTTCCGTCGAAGACAATCGCCCCGTGGTCGTCAATGCCTGATGAAAATGCGAATGAATACGACCATCTTCTTTTACCAAATTCGGCAATGCTTCGACATATGTAGATTTGAGTTTTGCTAATTCACGATAACTTAAAATTTTCACAATAATCGGATGCGACGATCTTAATTTTTCCAGAACATCATTGTCGGTGGAAAAACCAGTTTTGGTTTTTTTTGATGGCGGCAGTTTTAATTTATCAAAGAGAACGATGGCCAACTGTTTGGGACTAGCAATATTAAAAGTTTCACCACTGATTTCATAAATATCTTTTTCTAGCTGTTTTAAATCTGCACTAATTTCTTCGTTTTGTTTATACAAACAAGATTTATCTAAATGAATTCCGCGTTTTTCCATTTTATATAGAATTGCAGCCAAGGGCAGATCTAAATTTTCATAGACATTTTCGCCGCCAACGATATGCAATTTGTGGCGAAGACTTTTTTCAAGTTTTAAATGCGTGGTTAAAATTTGTTCTGGCGAAGGCAAATCCGCTGGCAACTCTCCCAAGGCATGAGCGACGACACGCTCCCATTCGCTGGAATCACCTGGTTTGATCACATATGCTGCCAATTGAGAATCCCAATGCGCAATAGGATTTTTCAAATTAAGATTTTGCCAGAAATTTTTTAAATCAAATCCACACCATGACAATTTCAATTCATCAGACAATGCGCCTAACAGCTGTGGGTCATCGGCAAAATGCACCAGCTCATTATTTTCCCACAAAAATAAACCTTGCGGACAAACAAAACCCCAAACAACTTGTTCTGCCTTGAGCTTTTCTCTAGCTTGCACAATAGACCACGTACTGTAACTGATCTCACGCCCATCTGCCGTGCCAAACAATGGCAAAGAAGAAGAGTCTTGATTATGAGCTAAAGCAGATTGTTTTTTTTCATCAGATAAACTTTGGAACAATGAACCTGGAGGTTGGACAACCTCCATTCTTTTATTTTTATCTGAATCTTTATGGATAGAACTTTTCTGAGCAGATCGTTCTGCATCCGATGCCTGATTCTGATCTAATGAATTTGATGGGGACAAATTATGAGACGGAACAACAGATTCTCCTGCAAATTGCTCAATGATTTTTACAACAGATTGATCATTTGAAAGATTACGAACTGGAGTGTCAGATGTTGAGGATTTTTCACCATTTGGATTGTAATCCACAGCCCATAGGTTTTTTTCTAAAGTTTTAAAATTCAGCTCATTTAAAAAAGATGTCAGTTGTTCTCGCACAAAAGGCTGACGGCGGTATTTATTAAAATCTGGCTCTAAGGAAATATCAGTCACGATTGTTGCTAATTTATATGATAAAAATGCATTCTCTTTATTAGCGACCAACTTGTCTTTGGTGCTACCTTTGATTTCATCGACGTGCTGATAAATTCCCTCAAGAGAATCATATTCTTCCAATAATTTTTGCGCACCTTTGGGACCAATGCCGCGAACTCCTGGAATATTATCGGAGCTGTCACCGACCAGAGCTAGGTAATCAATAAAATGTTTTGGGTGAATTCCCCATTTTTCAATCACTCCAGTTACACCTAAAACATGATCTTTCATTGTATCGTAAAGAAAAATATGATCTGAAACCAACTGACCAAAATCCTTATCACCACTGACGATATAGGCTTGCATATTATTTTTCTCGGCCATCTTGGCCAAGGTTCCGATCAAATCATCAGCCTCATAACTCTGCATCTCAATCGATGAAATACCCATCATATCTGCTAATTTTTTGATGTAAGGAATTTGCGGGATTAGCTCCTCAGGAGTCTCACTGCGATTGGCTTTATATTCTGGATAAATATCTTTGCGAAAAGAAGGCTCTTTACGATCATAACAAAAAACCAAATAATCTGGTTTTTCATCTTTTAACAAACGAATGATCATCGATAAAAAGCCATAAATGGCATTGGTTGGCATGCCTGATGGCGAGGTCAGCGGGCGAACCGCATAAAAAGCACGAAAGAAAAGCGAACTGGTATCAACTAAAAAGATTTTTTGCATGCCGTAAGATCTATCGCAAACGGCAAACAATGGCTAGGCGGTACGTTCTAAAAATCTAAATATTTATTTTGCAAAGACTGACTGTCAACCTGCGTCGCCTCTGATTCATCAAAAACAATTTCTGCCAAGGATTCACAGCTGATTTGCTCGGCACTCCACTGAGCTAATTTTAATAAAAGATCTAATTCTTCTGTGATGCAATCTTGAGGAAATTCTAAATCCATTTCCCATTGACCAATCTCCAAAGAATTCACATGCAAGCGACGAGCAAGATCAGACTGGCTCCATCCCATACGCAAACGCAAATCCTTGATACGGTCTCCATTCCACTCTAAATGCGCCGAAGATTCGTTAAATGAAATCATTTAAAACTCCTTCCAAATTCACCTGCCAAGAATTTTCCTGCCAGACCGTGAAACTGTCAAGTTTAGAGTAAATACTCCACGCAAAATTAACATTTTGTCCCTCTACTTGCGCAATAAACAGAATGAACTGAAGATTCTACCCAACCTGACAAATATTATGACACGCAAAACCCAACCGAACCTCAGGATTTAATGGTGTCTAAATAACTTGGCCAATGCTCAAGCAATTTGAATGCTGTTTTCACTGTGGCTCAAAATCGATATCAAATTAAAAAATAATTATATTTTCCGATCAATCTGGAAAAACGAAAACCAAATCTTTTTCATTCGCCATATCAAAATTATCCAAAGCTTGACGCTCGATAAACGTTGGATCTTTTACCTTGAGCATCTGACGATCCAACTCGGCAATTTGAAATTTTGCAGACGTGATTTGATCAGCCAAAATTTTTTGATCGCGATGCAGTCGATACAAATTAAACAGCGAACCATTTAACAACAAACTTGCACAGGTAAATAAAACAGCGAATATGAGTACTTTCCACGGATTCAACAACAACTTCATTCAATCAGTTTAAAAGAAGCACGACACACTCTCAATCCATCAAAGGTCTAAAAAAAGACCAATACATAACCGCAAGGACTCGACCAAAGGGCCTTTGCTAGCACTTTGTATTGAAAACAATAGTACTTTATAAAAAAAGTGTAAGTCATTGAACTGAGGTTGGTATAAAAAGAGAGTTTTCTGAATTTACATTTAATATAAAAAGCCAAATTGGATTTAAAAATAGTAGCGCAGGTTTTTTTACCTTACGGATCAGATACTTTGTTAGTAGATGAGTTGGGTTATTTATATTTTTAGAATTATTGTTACAATTAAAAACCTGTTCGATACAAAGGCCGAAGAAGAGCTGGTAATGCAATTAACAGCTTTGTTTTTTGATATTCTAATTTGTTTTTATTACTGTCCAAATTTTTGACAGGTTTAATTTACTATCTGACTGGTGCCGACTCACTTCTTGTAGAAGTTTAAATTTATTTACACTATAACTTTTCAACATTGAGACGATATCTCTGCTGACATAATCAGAGGTTGCTTATTATTTACCACGCACTCAATTCTAAAGAGGCACCCGTGAAACAAATTTTACTTTTAATTTTCTTTTTTTATTCAAACCTGAGCCACGCTCAGCCTGAATCTCTTTTCTTGCAAAAGTCTCCATTGCAAATAAAAATTGAAGCTCCATTCAAAGATTTGTTTTTGCATAAAAATAATTTTTCGACTGCGAAAAAGTACTCTGTAACTGGTTATTTGTTTTCTGCGAACAAAGCGATTCCTATTGAAATTCGTTTGCGTGGGTTTTCTACCTTGATGTGTCCTTTCCCAAAAATGATGATCAAAATTTTAGATCAAAAGATGGCACTCAATACAGAGTTTTCAGGTTTGCACAAAGTTGATTTGGCCACACATTGTGGGATGAAAACTGACGAACTAAACAAATCAAATATCAGTCAAGTTTTTAAATCTATGGCAAACAACCATCGTGAAGCTTTGATTTATGATTGGCTTCGGATTTTAGGAATTCCAAGTTATAAAACTCGCATGGCGATAATTACTTATACTGACAGCACACTCCCGTTAGATCCGCTCAGTCCAAACAACGTCAGCAAACCAGCATTTTTTGTTGAACACCTTTCTGCATTTCTACGTGAACATCAGAATGCGCCTGAAATTCGCGGAACCAATGATCGTTTGCATGACCGAGCAAAAGATGCGCAAGATAAAAATCCACCGCTGTATATTTACAATTCCATCTCACAAAGCCCTCGTTTAGATAAAATTCAATTAGCTAAAATTGCTCTGTTTCAGAGTTTGATTGCCAATTCAGATTGGCGTTTAGATCAGGCTGAACAAATATGGAATTTAAAAATTATTCAATTAACAAATGGATCTTGGTTGCCAATTCCGATGGATTTTAATTTATCCTTGATTGCCAACGGCAAGGTCGAATCCATGTATTTTGCAGCGTTGCTTAAAAAAGAATATTATAATTTTGCGAACAATGAAGAAAAACGCTTCATGATTCAAAATTATTTTCAGCATCGTGCGGAGCTTTATAAATCAATTGAGACTTTGGGGAATGATGTTCAGGGAAAACAATATTTCAAAGAAACTCTTGATGGCTGGTTTGAATATTTATCTGTGTTGTTGGTTTATTTAAAGGACTAGGCGTTCGTTAATTGATTCGAGAACCAGCTCTAACGAACTCATAGCCCCTTATTTAACTATTATTATTTCGATGTTTTTACGAAAGCTTGGCGTCCCCAGTACTTAGCTGTTGAACCTAACATTTCTTCGATGCGCAACAACTGATTGTATTTCGCCGTTCTCTCGCCACGGCACAAACTGCCCGTTTTGATTTGATGGCAGTTCAAGGCCACAGCCAAATCAGCAATCGTTGAGTCTTCTGTTTCACCACTGCGATGAGACATCACTGTGCGGAACTGATGACGTTGCGCCAAAGATACCGCCTCTGCGGTTTCTGACAAGGTTCCAATCTGATTGACCTTTACAAGCAAAGCATTGGCTGCTGCCTGATCAATACCCTGCTGTAAACGCTTAGGATTGGTCACAAACAAATCATCACCCACCAACTGTAAGCTCTGACCCATTTGCGCAGTCATCGCCTTCCAAGAGCTCCAATCATCTTCAGAGAAGCCATCTTCGATACTGAGCAATGGATATTTTTCGCTCCATTTTTTATAAACAGCTATCAAATCTGAACCGCTGATTTTTTGACCTTCCCAGGTGTATTTATTGTCAGCAAACAATTCTGTCGCAGCCACATCCAAAGCCAAAAAAACATTTTCTCCAGGTTTGTAGCCAGCTTCTTCGATAGATTGCACTAATAATTGCAAAGCCTCTTCGTTGCCTTTCAACATTGGTGCAAAACCGCCTTCGTCACCAACTGCAGTGGAAAGATTTTTTTTGTGTAAGATTTTTTTAAGAGTGTGAAAAATTTCAGAGCCAGCTCGTAAGGATTCCGAAAAACTGTCATTGACCATTGGCACGATCATGAATTCTTGCACATCCAAATTGTTATCTGCATGCGCACCACCATTTAATACATTCATCAACGGCACTGGTAAATGGTAAGCCTGTGAACCGCCAACATAACGAAACAATGGCAAACCTGAATCCAAGGCTGCAGCTTTTGCTGCTGCCAATGAAATTCCTAAAATAGCGTTTGCTCCCAATTTACTTTTGTTTTCCGTTCCATCCATTTCAAGCATGGCATGATCCAATGCGACCTGATCACAAACTTCTAAACCCACAACTCCCGGAGATAAAACTTGTTCGACGTGACGAACAGCTTTCAATACACCTTTGCCAAGATAACGTGATTTATCATTGTCACGCAATTCACAAGCCTCATGCGCACCTGTCGAAGCACCACTGGGAACAGCGGCTCGCCCAACATTTCCCATCGCCGTCACCACATCGACCTCGACAGTGGGATTGCCTCGGCTATCTAAAATTTCACGGGCTGCTACAGAAATGATTTCAGACATTTTGATTCTCCTTTGTGTGAATGGCGTGGCTGGCGTGACGATTGGCTTTTTCAAGCAGGTCACGACTCTCTAGAACTGTTTGTGGAAATTGTTTTTTTACAAGCTCCCAATCGGTGCGCTTGATTGCTGCTTTGATAGAATTGTTCAAACGATCTTGACCAATCAACAATGTGATCAGCTGTTGCGCGCGAACCATGTAATCAGATAAACGAGCTAAATTGTCTTTCAGAGTCTCAATCGATTGATCTTCCAAAATACGCAGATGTTTTTCAGGCTGCTGAAATAATGCTGACAAATCCATACCAGAAGATGCTAATTGCGCTTCGAACTCGAGATGTTTTTTTCTCAGTTGATCATTGAGTTGATCGTTATTGGCTTGCAGTTCACGATTTTTTTCTTCCAACTCTTTTTGATGTTTTTCTAATGACTGCACAACTGAGCGCAACAACTCTGGCGAAATCTGTCGACCTGGATCGTTGGCAAAAATAGTTGGCTGCTCTTGCCCCCAAGATAATTTCAAAGTGACATCTGTCCACGAACATTGCGCCAATGGCTGCCCACTGTACAATGGTAAACTTTCGAATGCGGCCTTTAAATAACTTGTGACCAATGGGTAAATATCGCTTGAAACTGGTAAGACGAACTCGACACTGTTCGCAGTCTTTACCAACCCCTCGATCGGCGGCTCTGGCGAAATAAAATAAGATAAAAATCTTTGTGGTTGCGCCAAGATTTCATGCGGACTTGGCATCATTCGCAAAACGCTATCGAGAACTCCCCAACTGCGCAACTCAGGACCGGCATGACCAATTCTTTGAAACAAATCCTGCAAAGGCTCATGACTGAGACTTTGTGCAGCTGATAAAAAAGCTTCCATATCGGGAGCCTTCATCCAGTAAGAGGGGTCCCGCAAAAATTCCTCGGGCAAAGAAGTGCTCTCCAATAAAAGCGAAAGGTCCTCGTTTTTAAGGTCCCAAAAACTAAGCACTGCGCTAGAAATTTTGCATGAAAAAAGCATCACAGTATATCTATCTGAAATTATTCGAGGATGCGAGAGTTTTAACAGCTCAATTCGAAAAAAAAAATGGAGTCTTACTTAGGCAGGTTTGCTAAATTTTGAAGCAGGAAATGGAAGATTGTTATCAATGATTTCGTTGAGAAAGCTTGGCAGCTCTCCAGTCGGCTCAAGACGCCCTTGCAGCTTACCATCCGCCAACCTCACCAAACGTGACATCAAAAATATAGGAACGACTTTGTACGTACCGTCCTCGTTCAACCCTTGAATTTCAGAAATCGCTCCGATTCGTCGCGACCCGTCAGAATATCTCGACACTTGAACAATTAAATTAATTGCCGCTGAAACTTGATGCACTAGCGCTTTTTCGCTGATCTTTGCGTCGCCACTTTGCGCCAAAGCTTCCAACCTGACAATGGCATCTTCTGGCGAATTGGCGTGAACTGTTCCCAAACATCCTTTGTGACCCGTGTTCATAGCGTTGATCAATTCGATGGCCTCGCTGGCACGAACCTCTCCGACGATGATGCGATCCGGTCGCAGACGCAAAGAACTCTTTAATAAATCTTTCATCGAGACCTCGCCCTTGCCCAGCTGATTGGCCTGACGAGTTTCAAAATTCACCACGTGTTCATAATTGATCGTCAGCTCGCTTGAATCTTCGATAACGATCACTCGCTGACCTTTCGGGATGCGAGAGCACAACAACGACAACAAAGTCGTTTTGCCAGATCCTGTACCACCACTGACGATAATATTTTTTCCCAAAAACATACTGACATCTAAAAACTGTGCGCCGTCCGCAGACAACGAACCCATCTGCACATAATCTTTGAAAGTGATTTTACTTTGAGTGAATTTACGAATGCTCACCGTGGTTCCATTGCGTGCACAAGGTGGAATAACCACTGCGATACGTGAACCATCTGGAAGCCTGGCATCTAAACGCGGCTCTTCATCAGAAATTCTACGACCGACACTTTGAGCAACCGTGTTGACGGCAGCACGAAGTGCATCTTCATCAGGAAATTGTGCTGTGGTTTTGACAAGCTTGCCCTTGCTCTCAACAAAAATATCTTTTGGGCCATTGATTAAAATTTCAGATATCGACGCATCCTCAAGAAAAGGAACAATCGGCCCTAAAAATTGCCTGATTGCGGCTTTGAAAACACTGTCGTCGGACATGATCTACTACCTCTCAGCTGCTGGCGTTCGAACATCGTCAGAGTAAATTACAAATTGTCCTTGTTTGGCTGTCTCTGGACATTGAAAAGAAAAAATACCATTTACTTTGGGAGCAATATTAAATGCTTTTGGTTCAGCAAAATAAGTCCCGTGATGTTCTGAAAATGCATCCAAAACAAAACTTAGATTTTTTTCTTTAGCATTCACATTGACCACACGAATTTTATATTTTGCACCCTTTTTCAGGCGCAGCGTTTCTGGCACAAAACCAGTTTCAGTATTTAAAATCACAATCTCTTGAGTTGAATCCACAACGTCAAAATAATGATTCGCTAAGTTGGGTTCTTCTTTTGTTGTTTGTGCCTGATCGGTAATGCTGGCTGGAACTCGCAAACTCTCAAGCTCTTTTTCTCGTCGAGAAAAATCCAGTTCAATGGCCTTTACCGACACATTGGAAAAAAAGAATAATGTAAACAAACAAATTCTAGTGAAGTTCTTTGCGGTCTTGAAATTCTGCATACTCACGTGCAACCTCCATCGCCAGATACACCAATGATTTTTCATCCAATACACGCAACTTATTCATCAACATGTCTTTATTGCCTTGGCATTGATTCACAACCTCGAACATACTCTGCAAATGATGACCTTCACCACTGAGTTGTTGATTCTGAATCTCTTCATTTACTTGCGACCAATCCATTTTTAATACTGGATCAATCACGCCGACTTCATAAAGAGCATCGAATAATAATTGTAAATTTCCTTGGATAAACATCCTGTCACTCCTTGGTATTTGCTGCCTTTACGCAGCTGGTGTTTGTGGTTCCTATTTAAACTCGTACCTATTTTGTTTCGGCTTGAGGCAAAAAAAACTTGAGCCAAAATGAGATGATTAACATCTGACATACGTCCAATTTTTGGGCTCTCTATGACGCAGAGGAGACTTTGATAAACGCTGGGCCCCCTATTATGGTA